>JAKSPW010000140.1 GCA_024404435.1 Clostridia bacterium
GAACGCCAACCTGACGCGCGAGCAGATGGCAAAGGCGATGGCGATATACATAGACGTTTCCGGCGTGAAAATGCCGCGTGAGACGACGGCGCCGAGTGCGTTCTCCGACGAAAAGAAGGTCGCCGCCTGGGCAAGAGAGTACGTCGAAGTGCTCCGCCGCGCGGGCATCGTCAACGGCGACGCGGAGGGACGATACAATCCAAAGAAGAACATTACCCGTGCCGAAGCGGCAACGATAATACTAAACCTCATCGAAGCGGGAGAGAAAGCATGGCAGGGATACGAGCCCGATCTTGACCGCGACGGCTACGCGCTTTACGGCGCGAGATACCTCTGGTACAATACGCTCACGTCGCAGGGCGAGCTCGGAACGGAGCTCGTGACGGACTTCGATCATCCGGCACTTTCGGTGTATGAAGATATCCTCGCGGCCGACAATTCCAACTGTGATACTCCCGGCACGACGGGCATTTCGCTCACGGCGATAAACGTCAAAGCGAGCGACGCGCCCTTCGTCAGAGTCTGCTATAAGTACGGCGACGGCGGCGAGCACACTCTGTCCTGCCTCATGGCGTTTATTGCCGCAAAGGTGGGAACCGTTCCGCTGACGGTCACCGACGGCGGTGAAGAGGACGGCTGGAAGGTCGCGTATATCGACCTCGGTCAGGTCTCCTCGGACGCAAGGGCCGAAACCAACATTTGCCAGCTCCTGCTGAAGCCCTTTGCAGACGGAGAAGAAAATACCGGATTTTTCGTAAAATATTTCGCTCTCTTCAGAAACGGGAGCGACCGCGACGCCTTCACGGCGGCGGAATACACAGATTATTTTGACAATTACCGGCTCTACTCAAATGCCGACGTGACGGAGCTCACTCCCGAAGCCGAGGCGGAGTACGAGAGAAAGATAGCCGACCGCATCGGCGAGATCATGACGTCGGAGAGTGAACTGACTCCCGCGATGATCGAAAAAAGAGGCGGCACGTGCTACTATATATCTTCCATCCACGGAAACGACGCGAATGACGGTCTGTCGCCCGAGACGGCGTGGAAGAGCCCGTCGATGCTTCAGAAGAGGCTCGACAACGGAGTCATCAGAAAAGAGATGGCAAAACCCGGCGACGGCGTGTTCTTCGAGAGGGGAAGCATCTTCTATCCCGAGATCTACACGCAGTACTCCAAGGCAACGCTCCTCGTGAACACGGGAGTTGCATACGGCGCTTACGGCAAGGGAGAGAAGCCCGTCCTTTCGATGGCTCTCGACCTCGGCGGCGGAAACGGCAGATGGCTTCCCACTGAGTGGGAGAACGTCTGGGAACTCGATCCCGAACAGATAGACGAAAAGCCCGAATACCGCACGGAAAAATGCGACATCGGGAACATCATCTTCAACGACGGAGAGTATATCGGCATCCGTATCACTCCGGAGGCAGACTACCGCAATTCTGCGGACGTCACCTCAAGTGATTACGTTCCCTTCGGCGAAGGCAGGTATTCACTGAACGTCGGACTCGTCTCGAACGGCATGGAGTGGTTCGAGGTCGGAGAAAGAGAGCTCACCGATATCGGCGCGGCGCTCAGAAACAATCTCGAATTCGTACACGACAGAAAGAACGGTAAGCTGTACCTCTACTGGGACGGCGGAAAAGACGGGATAAAGAATCCCGCGGATGCGTTCGACGACATAAAGATCTCGAGAAACGGCACTGCCGTCATCAGCACGGTCACGGGAAGGGACTTCTACGGAAACTTCAGCGACTTCCTGATGGATAACGTCTCGATGAAGTTTGCCACCGACTACCTCTGCAGGATCGAAGGTCACGACATCACGTTCACGAACTGTGAGATCGGCTGGTCCAACAAGGGACTGTCTCTCGTTGCCTCCGGCATCGAGATCTACGGCAACGCCGAAAACTGGACGATAAAGAACTGCTACTTCCACGAGGTCGGCGACGGCCCGATGAGCTCGCAGGGCGGGAACGGCACGCACTCCGAAAACCTTGAGTGGACGGACAACGTGGTCGTCTGCTGCGGCTGCGGCGCGGAGATCTGGCAGTGTGACGAGGGCTCGTACCTCAAGGATATCTCTCTGAAGAACAATATCTTCGCCTACATCGGCGCGGGACTCATCCAGAGCGGCAACTACGGCTATCTTACCGGCGGCCACGTCATCAACGGTTTCATGACCGGCACGAAGCGCACCGAGAACATAGTCATGGAGCAGAACCTCATATATAAGCCGGTCGGACAGATCCTCCCGACGTATCTCATTACGGATGCGCAGGACAAGGTCGGCTGGCTCGTCAGAGACAACGAATACGTCGGAAGCGAAAAATGCGCGTCCATCGTGCAGAACCACGACGACCTGCCGTACAGACAGGGAGTCATCACCCCGAACGCGTGCCTCGATATGCCGTTTAACGAAAGAGTCATCGGCTATCTCACGACGCTCGGCATCGACCCGACGGGAAAGTACGTTACATACGACGACGGCGACGCCGAAAAAGCTACCGAAAAGTACTTCACGTTCCGCTTCATCACGAGCTGGTACGCGGAGCACCCCGAAACTAAACCCATAAAACACCCCGCATTCAAGTGATCTGCCATCCCCGGCGGGGGACCGCCGGGGACGGATCAAATAAATCAAACGGCACTGAGTTTTAGCAGTTAATGAAGCGCACGCGTGACGCGCGTTTCATTAAGTGCTGAACCTCTTTGCCGAATTCACGAAAAAGAAAAAAGAAAGGAAAAAAAGCGTGAAAACTTTACAGATTCTCAAAGAGGCCTTTTCACGCAAGAAAAAGGTGAATGAAATGTTTGAAAACTACAAGAAGTTCAGCTATGAGCTTGCAGGCCGTCCTCTCGTAGTCGAGACGGGCAAAATGGCAGGGCTTGCAAACGGATCGGCTCTCGTCCGCTACGGCGACACGGCGATCCTCGCCTGCGCTACCGCATCCGAGCGTCCGCGTGACGGCATCGACTTCCTCCCGCTGTCCATCGACTTCGAGGAGAGACTTTACGCCGTCGGCAGAATTCCCGGCAGCTATCTCAAGAGAGAGGGCAGACCGAGCGAAAAATCCATCCTTACGGCTCGCGTCATCGACCGTCCCGTTCGTCCGCTTTTCCCGAAGGACCTCAGAAACGACGTTGCGATCTCCCTGCTCGTCCTTTCCGTTGACCACGACTGCTCACCCGAGATCACGGCAATGATCGGCGCATCCATCGCCCTGTCCATTTCCGATATTCCGTGGAACGGCCCGATCGGCGGCGTGTTCGTAGGACTCACCGAGGAAGAGGGCATCGTCATCAACCCGACCTCCGAGCAGAGAAAGAGAAGCAGCCTTGAGCTGACAGTCGCTGCATCCGAAAAGAAGGTCGTCATGATCGAAGCAGGCGCGAAGGAAGTTTCCGACGACGTCATGTTCGAGGCCATCATGAAGGCTCACGAGGAGATCAAGGGCGTTGTTAAGTTCATCAATTCCATCGTTGCCGAGATCGGCAAGCCGAAGTTTGATTATCCGTCCTGCGAGCTCGATCACGATATGTTCGACAAGATTTTCGACTTCTGCGAGAAGGACGTCATGAACGCCCTCGACACAGACGACAAGAACGTCAGAGACGCAAGAATGGAGCCCGTTCGCGACGCGATCTTCGAGAAATTCGCAGAAGAGTACGAAGACCTCGAAACGATCTACCCCGAGCTCATCTACAAGATCCAGAAGAAGATCGTCCGCCGCTGGCTGCTTGAGGACAAGAAGAGAGTCGACGGAAGAAGAATGGATCAGATCAGACCTCTCGCGGCTGAAGTCGGACTCTTCAACAGAGTACACGGCAGCGGTCTCTTCACAAGAGGTCAGACTCAGGTCATGACGATAGCTACTCTCGCTCCGATGTCCGAGGTACAGCTCCTCGACGGCATCACCGAGGACACCGAGAAGAGATACATGCACCACTACAACATGCCCGGCTACTCCGTCGGTGAGGCAAAGGCATCGAGAAGCCCCGGAAGACGTGAGATCGGCCACGGCGCGCTCGCTGAGCGTTCGCTTATCCCCGTGCTCCCGTCAGTCGAGGAGTTCCCGTACGCCATCAGATGCGTCTCCGAGGTCATCAGCTCCAACGGCTCGACCTCTCAGGGCTCCGTCTGCGGCTCGACACTTGCTCTCATGGATGCAGGTGTTCCGATCAAGGCTCCCGTTGCCGGCATCTCCTGCGGACTTATCACAGAGGGTGACCGCTTCATGACCATGATCGACATTCAGGGTCTCGAAGACTTCTACGGCGACATGGACTTCAAGGTCGCAGGTACTCACAAGGGTATCACCTCCATCCAGATGGACCTCAAGATCGACGGTCTGAC
>JAKSPW010000141.1 GCA_024404435.1 Clostridia bacterium
GCTCAATGCTCTTATCACCCTTGCCGTATCGTCCTCGACCGTGAAGCTGACGTCGGCGGAGTTGCTCATCTTCTTCCAAAGAATAATGCGACACGCGAGCAGGTCGCGACGATCCTCATGAGATACTGCATGAAAGTTGTAAGATAAAAAAGAGCCGAGAGGCTCTTTTTTATTTTCCTCTTGACATTTTACTTCAAATTGTGCTATACTATCCCCCGTGGGATATGTCACGTCAGTTTTCCGTGCAAAGAGAGGGGCGGCAGGTGGAAGCGCCCTCGCGGTGTGACGCGGTACCGCCCATGCCGAAAGGCTCATATTTTATTAAAATTAAGTGAAAAGCTCGGGTGGAACCGTGCGGACGCTTTGTCCACACCCCGACAGAAATGTCGAGGGTGTAACCCTCAGACGATGAGGGATTTTTTATTTTCCCGATATTTTACGGCGGCAAGACCGCAGAAAGGATTTTGTTATGTTCACAGTAAAATTTGACGGTGCGGAAAAGTCCTTTGATTCTCCCGTATCCGTCTACGACGCAGCCGCAGAAGCCGGCGTTATTTCCCGCGACGTTCTCGCGGCTGAGATCGACGGGAAGGCCGTCGGACTCACGCACTCCATCGACTCCGACACAGAGGTAAAGCTTCTCCGCTTCGCGGATGCCGCAGGCGCGAGAGTGTTCCGCCACACGGCTTCTCACGTGCTCGCTCAGGCGGTAAAGACTCTCTTCCCGAACGCGAAGCTCACGATCGGGCCCGCCATCGACGACGGCTTCTACTACGACTTTGACGTAGAGCCCGCCTTCACGTCGGAGGATCTCGAGAAGATCGAAGCCGAGATGAAGAAGATCGTCAAGGCAAACCTCAAGCTCGAGAGATACGAGCTCCCGCGCGAGGAAGCCATCGCATTCATGAAAGAAAAAGACGAGCCCTACAAGGTAGAACTCATCGAAGACCTCCCCGAGGATGCCGTCATTTCGTTCTATAAGCAGGGCGACTTCGTCGACCTCTGCGCAGGCCCGCACCTCTTTGCGACGGGCGCTGTCAAGGCGTTCAAGCTGACGTCCACCACGGGCGCGTACTGGAGAGGCGACTCGAACAGAAAGATGCTCTGCCGCGTCTACGGCACGGCTTTCCCGACGAAGGACGAGCTGAACGCTTACCTCGAACAGCTCGAGGAAGCACGCAAGCGCGACCACAACAAGATCGGCCGCGAGCTTGAATATTTCACGACAGTCGACACTCTCGGTCAGGGACTTCCCGTCCTTCTCCCGAAGGGAGCGAGAGTCGTTCAGAGACTCCAGAGATGGGTAGAGGACGAGGAGGAGAAGCGCGGCTATCTTCTCACAAAGACTCCTCTCATGGCGAAGAGAGAATTCTTCAAGATCTCCGGCCACTGGGATCACTACCTCGACGGAATGTTCGTTATCGGCGACCCGGACGACTACTCCAAGGAGTGCTTCGCTCTGCGTCCGATGACCTGCCCGTTCCAGTATCAGGTGTTCCTCAACAAGAAGCGCTCGTACCGCGAGCTCCCCATGAGACTCGGCGAGACGTCGACTCTGTTCCGCAACGAGGATTCGGGTGAAATGCACGGCCTTATCAGAGTCCGTCAGTTCACGATCTCCGAAGGACATCTCGTACTCCGCCCCGATCAGCTTGCGGAAGAGTTCAAGGGATGCCTTGACCTCGCTAAATACTTCCTCGAGACGGTCGGCCTCTGGGAGGACTGCTCCTTCCGCTTCTCGCAGTGGGATCCGAACAACACGTCGAAGTACGAGGGCACTCCCGAGCAGTGGAACGAGGCTCAGCAGATAATGGGCGAGCTCCTTGACCGTTACCTCGGCAGGGAAAATTACGTCATCGGCATCGACGAGGCGGCTTTCTACGGACCGAAGCTCGACATCCAGTGCAAGAACGTGTTCGGCAAGGAAGACACCATCGTCACGATCCAGATAGACATGCTCCTCGCGAAGAAGTTCGGCATGGAATACGTCGATTCCAACAACACGACGGTCACGCCCTATATCATCCACAGAACTTCTCTCGGCTGCTACGAAAGAACTCTCGCCCTTCTCCTTGAGAAGTACGCGGGCGCGCTTCCGACGTGGCTCGCCGGGACTCAGGTCACGGTCATCCCCGTCTCGGCAACATTCAACGATTATGCCGAAGAGGTCACGTCTAAGCTTGCTTCCGCAGGCGTCAGAGCAGAGTCCGACCTCGGTACGAACACGATGAAGTATAAGATCCGCGCCGCACAGCTCGAAAAGACGCCTTATATCATCATCGTCGGCGAGAACGAGCAGAACGAGGGCACGGTCTCCGTCAGAGCCCGCAAAGAGGGCGAGGGCGGCGTGATGAGCTACTCCGACTTCGAAGCGAAGATCCTCGAAGAGATCAGAACGAAGAAGAAATAATCAAAACAAAAAAAGAAGCCGAAAGGCTTCTTTTTTTGAGTCTTCAGTCTTTTTTTGTTTCCGTGTTCCTTTTTTTCGATTTGAACAGCAGCAGCGCGACGCCGACGGAGATGTAGATGCGTCCTCTGATCCTCGCGAGCAGGGAAGCCGTGACGCCGAAGGACGGATCGACTCCCGCCCAGCCGAGCGCGAGTGCCATGCCGAACTCACGCGAGCCGACCTGCATCGGGATGAGGAAGAGCAGATTCCCGAGGAAGGAAGCGCACGCGACGGCGACGTAGCTCTCAAAGAAGTTCACGTCTGCGCCGAAGATGCGCAGGAGGAAGAAGAACTCGGACGCCTCGAGGACTCTCGCGGCGAACTCGAGGAGCGTGGTATTGCGGAAATCCTTTTTCCTCGTGTGGAACTCCATCATCGACGAATCGATGTCGCGGATGGTCTCTCCGTTTTTCTCAAGAAGATTTGCGAAAATCTTACCGAGCTTCGGGATCTTCGAGAGCAGATGCACCGTCGAATAAACGACTCTGTGCCTGCCGGACATCAGGATCATGAAGATCACGAACGCGAGCCACACCGCGGTCAGCGCGACGAGGACCGTGCCGGCGACACCGCCGTCACATCCGAGAATAAAATATAAGATCGTGCCCGTGAACAGGAACAGCATGTGCGAGAAGACGTGCATGACGGAGAACGTGAGCGTTGTCGAGACCGCCTTGTTGACGCCGATGTGCGGCTTCAGCTCCATGATGCGGTACGGCTCGCCGCCGATAAGCCCAACGGGAGTGACCTCGTTGAGGGCGAAGCCCGTGAGCGTCAGCTTGATGAGGAAAAGGATGCTGACGCGGTTTTTGTCTTCTCCGAGGATCGTGCGGTAGGAGAGGATGTGCAGAAAGTAGATCACCGCCCAGATGAGAAGGATCGCGGGCAGCCACACCGGCATGAGTCCCCAGACGTTCTCATCCCAGTCGATGACGCCGAAATCGGTCTCGCGGAAGAGGACCACCACGCCCACGACGCCGAGCAGGAAGAAGATGAGTGCGGTTTTTCTTTTCACTTCGCGCCTCCGTTATCCCTGAAATAATTCAGACTGAGTTCGCGCGCGAGGGATTCGTATTTTGCTCTCGTGAAGAGCATCAGCGCACCGAGCAGGAAGAATTCGATGAAGAAATACAGATACGGTACGCCCGCGAGCACGCAGACGAAGAGCGTGATGAGGCGCGTGTTGATCGTGAAGATATTGGCGAGCGGCACGAGGCGGCGGCTGACCTTCAGATAATCGAAGGAAAGCTCCTCGCTTATTCCGTGCTCCTTCGTCTCACGGAAAAGACGGCAGAACGAGGGAGTCAGCCTCTCCTGATTCTTCGTGTAGTTGAGATAGAAGCGCAGATACAGCTTCTGTGCGGTGCTTTTCGCCCCGGCAAGCTCTGCGGCGACCTCGTCCGACGAGTCGAGCGAGCACGCCTTCACGCCCTGAAAATAGGTGTGCGTGTTTCTGAAGCGGTCGGCGAGCAGGCACTGGAGATTGTTGCCGAAGAGACCGCTGACGACAGCGGCGATCCAGATGAAAACTCCCCATTTCACGTTCGTGAACGGGATATTTTCGCCCGTCAGCCTGATCGCGAGCACGATGTACGCGACAGCCGTCCATACGCCCGTCGCGACTCCGTCGAGGATGCGCCCGAGCTCGGAGGTCTTTCCGGTGAGACGGGCGACCTGACCGTCCGTGGCGTCGAGGATCGTCGTGAACGTGATAAGGATGATGCCCGCGAGGTTATGTATAAAGCTGTCGGGGTAGAAGAGCAGAGCTCCCGCGACGCCGATGACCATGGAAAGCACGGTGATCGCGTTCGGAGATACTCCGAGCTTTATGAAGAGCTTCGCCCACAGAAAACCGAGGGGATTATTGAATTTTTTGTCGAGGAAGTCTTCCGTTTCTTCGG
>JAKSPW010000142.1 GCA_024404435.1 Clostridia bacterium
GATAATTAATTGCGAGAGCCCCCCCTTTTTTTCAAAAAAGGGGGGTCTCTCGCGCTCTCTCCCGAAAAAACTTTGAAAATATTTTTTATAAAGTTTTTTGAGGGAGTTCGAGGGAAAAAGAAAAACGGCAGGGGAGTGGCTTGCTGCTCCCGCCTCGTACGGCTTTGCTTTTCCGACATCACGGAGATCCCCACGGTTTCAAGACTTTTGCCACAGACAAAAGTCTTGCCCCCTCGGGATGACAATTAAAGAGAAGACGGAAGCCGTCGCACGGCTCCTGCCATTACGTTTTCGCTCTGACGAAATGGCGAAAGCTTAGTTGAATGTCGCGCTGCACTTTATTTGTCATTGCGAGGAGATGTCGCGAAGCGGGATCGACGCGGCAATCTCATAAAATATCGTGCATCTTGTGCTTTTTATCCGGGGTGTCGAGGCGCACCCCCCCTGTCGGTTTTCCCGGCTTTTCTTTCCTTACAGCCACTCCGTATCATTTGCAAAAATAAAAAACTCCTTCAAAGTTTTTTGAGGGAGTTCGAGGGGACTTTTCCGAAAAGTCCCCTCGCATAATTATTTTATTTTATCTCACGCCGAGCATCAGGTCGCCGTAGGTGGGGTAGCACCAATACTCGCGGCCGACAATCTTTTCGATCTCGTCTGCGGCGGTACGGGCGCGCTCCATTGCGGGCAGGAGCACGTCGCGGCAGAAGACCGCGCCCGACTCGCTTCCCTTGATCTCCTTCGCGACCTCGACTCTGTCGGTGATGATATTGCCTGCCTCGTAGAGCTCGTCCGTGAGATCGGAGAGCGCGTAGAGCAGCTTTTCTTCCATGCAGATCGGGAGTCTCGCGGAGATCGTCTTCTTCGCGGCGGCGCCGTCGGAGAGCACCTTCGAATAGCGGAGAGCCGCGGGAAGGATGTCGTGATTTATCATGTCCGCCATGGTGGCGGCTTCGATCTCGATGATCTTGACGTAATTTTCGAGCAGGATCTCGCTTCTGCTTGCGATCTCTTTTCTCGAGAGGACCTTCTGACGCTCGAGCATTTCGACGTTCTTCTCGTCGTTCATCCTCGGGAGCGCGTCGGCGCAGGTGTCGAGCTTCGAGAGACCGCGGCGTGCCGCCTCTGCCTCCCACTCGTCCGTGTAGCCGTCGCCGTTGAAGATGACGCGCTCGTGCTGCTCGATCGTCTCTCTGATGAGGCTGTCGAACGCCTTTTCGACGTCGTCCGCCGCCTCGAGAACGTCCGCCATCCTGCCGATCTCATCCGCGACTGCGGCGTTGAGGAAGATGTTGGGTCCTGCGATCGCGCAGTTGGAGCCGGGCATGCGGAACTCGAACTTTCCGCCCGTGAACGCGAACGGAGAGGTACGGTTGCGGTCTGTATTGTCCTTCGGGATCTTCGGGAGAACGTGTACGCCGACTCCCATTTCGACGCCCTCGGAGGCGTGGAAGTCTTCGCCGTTCTTGATCGCCTCAAGGAGAGCGGTCAGCTCGTCGCCGAGGAAGATCGAGATTATCGCGGGCGGTGCCTCGGCTCCGCCGAGACGGTGGTCGTTGCCCGCCGTGGCGACGGATGCGCGGAGAAGATCGCCGTAGTCGTCCACTGCCGCGATGACGGCGCAGAGGAAGACGAGGAACTGTCTGTTGGATGCGGGGTCGTCGCCGGGGGAGAGCAGATTTCTGCCGTCCTGCGTTGCGAGCGACCAGTTGTCGTGCTTGCCGGAGCCCGATGCGCCCTTGAAGGGCTTTTCGTGAAGCAGGCAGACGAGGCCGTGGCGGGAGGCGACCTTTTTCATCGTCTCCATGGTGATCTGATTCTGATCGCAGGCGATGTTGGCCTGACGGAAGACGCAGGCGAGCTCGTGCTGAGCGGGCGCGACTTCGTTATGTTCGGTCTTCGCGAAGATGCCGAGACGCCAGAGCTCCTCGTTGAGCTCCTCCATGAACGCCTTTACGGGCGGCTTGATCGCGCCGAAGTAGTGGTCGTCGAGCTGCTGCCCCTTCGGTGCGGGTGCGCCGAAGAGCGTCCTGCCCGTGTAGACGAGATCGCGTCTCTTGTTGAAGTCCTCTTCGCGGATGAGGAAGTATTCCTGCTCCGCGCCGACGGTCGTGATGACCTTCTTGGTCTCGGTGTCACCGAAGAGCCTGAGGATGCGGAGAGCCTGTCTGTTGAGCGCCTCCATCGAGCGGAGGAGCGGAGTTTTCTTGTCGAGTGCCTCGCCGCCGTAGGAGCAGAAGGCGGTGGGGATGCAGAGGACGTTGTCCTTGATGAACGCGTAGGAGGTCGGATCCCACGCCGTATATCCTCTCGCCTCGAACGTCGCGCGCAGACCGCCCGACGGGAAAGAGGAGGCGTCGGATTCGCCGCGGACGAGCTCGCGTCCGGAGAACTCGAAGATGGGAGTGCCGTCCTTTGCGGGATTCAGAAAAGCGTCGTGCTTTTCGGCGGTGATGCCCGTCATCGGCTGGAACCAGTGAGTAAAATGCGTCGCACCGAGCCCGATCGCCCAGTCCTTCATCGCTTCGGCGACGACGGTCGCGACGGATATGTCGAGATGGCGTCCCTCGTCCATCGTGCGCTTGATCGCGGCGTACGTTTCGGCGGGGAGTCTTTTTTTCATTTCGCTGTCGCCGAAGACGCTGCTTCCGAACAGTTCTTTCACTCTGTTTTCCACTTGAAGCTCCTTGTTGACCGATTTTTACAATATATAACTATTATATATCAGCTTTTCGCCTTTGTCAAAGGGTTTCGGGAAAAAGATTCTGCACGAACCGACGAAAAAATCCTCAAAAGCCTTGACATATTTTCTGATAATGATATAATACACATGAAGCACTTTTGAAAGGAATTTTTATCATGGTTGAAAAGATCAATGTCGGCTGTATCGGCCTCGGCGGCAGAGGCGCCGGAACTCTCGAGTGGATCATCTGCAAGATGGAGGGCATCAACGTCGTTCACGTTTGCGACGCATACGAGGACAGAGCTCTCGCAGGTGTTGAGATCGTCAAGAAAGAACAGGGACACGCGCCCAAATGGACAACGGATTATCACGACGTAGTGAACGATCCCGACGTTGACGCAGTCGTTATCATGTCTGCGTGGGAGAACCACATTCCCGCGACTATCGCCGCTATGCGCGCCGGCAAGAGAGTCGGCTGCGAGGTCGGCGGTGCTTACTCGCTCGAGGACTGCTGGGACCTCATCCGCGCATACGAGGAAACGGGCAACCACGCAATGCTTCTTGAAAACTGCTGCTACGGCAGAGACGAGATGATGGTGCTCAACATGGTAAAGCAGGGCATCTTCGGCAAGATCGTCTGCTGCGAGGGCGGATACCATCACTGCCTGAGCGACGAGATCCTTTACGGTAAGGAAAACCGTCATTACAGACTCCGCAACTACATGAACCGCAACTGCGAGAACTATCCGACTCACGAGCTCGGCCCGATCGCGAAGGTCCTCGACATCAACCGCGGCAACCGCATGATCAGACTGAACTCCGTCGCTTCCGGCGCATGGGGACTCAATCAGTATGCCTGCGACCACGAGAAGGTCAACCCCGAGTTCCGCACGTACAGATTCGCTCAGGGCGATATCGTCAAGACGAGCATCCTCTGCGCTCACGGCGAGCTCATCAACCTCACGCTCGACACGACTCTTCCGAGAAGATACAGCAGAGGCTTCACTGTTCGCGGAACACGCGGAATGTACAGCGAAAGCAATCATCAGATCTTCCTCGGCTTCAAGGACGGCGAATGGTCACCCAGCCCCGGAGACAACCGTGAGGAATATTATAAGGATTACGATCATCCGATCTGGAGACGCTACATGGAAGACGGCGTTCAGGGCGGACACGACGGCATGGACTGGCTCGAGTACACGGCCTTCTTTGACAGCGTGAGACGCGGCGATCTCCCGCCGATCGACACGTACGACATGGCAGCATGGATGTCGATCACTCCTCTGTCTGCGATCTCCATCGCAAACGGCGGCGCTCCCGTCGAGGTACCGGACTTCACACGCGGTCTCTGGACACACAGAACGGACTCCAACACGGGTCTCTTCTCCCTCGAGAACGAGTGGGACAGAAAATAAAAAACCTTTATCCCGCGCCTTTTGAAGGAACGGTCAATAATCGAATGAAAAGAAACACCCGTCGAGTTTTCGACGGGTTGTTTTTAGCTCGGCAAACCGGGATTTGTGTGGGTAAATACATTTATATCCGTAGGGGTCGGCGTCCTCGACGACCCGTTCAAAAAGGATAAAACCGTACGTTGCGGGATGTCGGGGACGCCATCCCCTACAGTAAAAAATTATGTTTATCTCCCGCCA
>JAKSPW010000143.1 GCA_024404435.1 Clostridia bacterium
ATGACTCAGGCGGAACGCATCGCATCATATTGCGGCAGCGCCGCAAAGCATCATTAAAAAAGCACCCAAAAGGGTGCTTTTTTGAGTGAAGAGGGAAAAGACGTTTTTTCGGGAGAGTATTACGAAACTCTCCCGCTTTTTCCGTCTTTCTGCCGACTTCGTGCAGAGTCATTGACTTGCCGTCTCGCGTAACGTATAATCGGGATACAGCGAAACGGGAAGGAGGAGTGCGCCGCGGGCTATGAGGGGAGGCACGCGGCGCGGCAGACGGCAGCTTCGGAGCAAATCAACGGAAAAAGGAGAAAAAATGAGTATTATCGTAAAAGATACTGACGGAAACCCCGTCGGTCATTTATATCAGTGGGACGTGGGCCGCGAGCTGACGATCAGCGGGGCGGACACCTCGGAGAGCGTCGCGGTACACTTCAAGAACCGCCGCAGCGAAACGGCTCTGGTCGTCGAGCCGACGGTGGAAAACGAAGTGATCACCGTCCGCATCCCGAACGAGCTCCTCACACACGCGGAGGAGCTCGTGGCATACGTTTATACCGGCACGACGGGGAACGCCTTCAGGACGGTGCACGAGATACGCATCCCCGTCATTGCCCGTCAGAAGCCCGCCGACTACGTCTTCGAGGACAACGTCGAATACGTGAATCTCGGCGAGGCGATCAGAAACCTCGAGGGAGCGAGGATAATCGTCGAGCAGGGCAAGCTGAAGTTCGAGCTCGGCAGCGGCGCGGGCAATTACATCACGACGCTCACCGCCCTGAAGGGCGATCCGGGAGACACACCCGTGAAGGGAACGGACTATTTCACCGCCGCCGACAAGGCGGAGCTCGTGGACGCGCTCAGGCTTGAGACCGCCGCTGCGGACGTGCTGACGGAGGATCAGCTCGCTGCGGTGAACAGCGGCATCACGTCGGGCATCATCCCGCAGACCGCCTCGGAGTCGAATCCGCTGACCGACAGGGACTTCGTCAATTCGTCGATCGCGACGAGCACGGCGACCTTCTTCGGCACGTACAACTCTCTTTCGACTCTCAGGGGCTACACGGAGGCGCACCACGGCGTCGACGAAAACGACTACGCCTTCGTCGTCAGCACGGACTCGGCGGGGAACACGAAATACGACAGATACAAATATACTGAGGAGAGCGGCTGGACGTACGAGTACACGCTCAACAACTCGTCGTTCACGGCGGAGCAGTGGGCGGCGATCTCGTCGGGCATCACGGCCGCAAAGGTGTCGGCGATCGACGGCAAATACGAAAAACCGTCGGACGGCATCCCGAAGACGGACCTCGCCTCCGCGGTCAGGACGTCTCTCACACGCGCGGACACGGCGGTGCTGAACCACTCGACCGTTCCGCCGACGGACGACGGGTACCTTGCGGTCAACGCGGACAGGTCGGAGCTCAGCTGGAGCGGAGTGAGGCTTGCGAACGTGTGCCTGAAAAGTGATTTGACGTCTGAAACGTGGATGTTTACCCTCGCCGACAACACGACCGTCACGAAAAAGGTGGTGCTGCTGCCGTGAGCGTAATTTTCGCGGGCGTGAAGTCGATAACGATCCCCGAGGGAAGCGTGAAAGAAATACGATCCGGAAGCACCGTGCTGTGGAAGGCGGGAAGGCTCCCCGCGGGTCTCACGGAGGTCGAATGGGTGAGCAATACCGGTGCCTCGGGAGCATATATCGACACCGAATATATGCCGTGTCAGGATACGAGGATCGAATTTACCGTCAAAGACGTGACGGGGTATTGGTTCGGAGCAGGCAGCACTCCGAGAGTTGCAGTCGCAAAAAATAGCAACAACTCTCAATATTATCTCCGATCAAACGGAGCATCGGATATCATCGACGTCTTCGGCTCATATCCGACAAAAAGCGAGATTATCTTGCAATGCGGAATCGCAAGTCGCTACGTCGAGGTTGACGGTGTGAAAACGGAAAACACGAGTCGTTCCGTGGCTTTCCGTTGCACCGAGTCTCTCAGACTGTTTGCGTGGCAGTACAGTACGACGACTCTCCGCACGGGAAGCGCGACGGTATACGGCGTAAAGATTTACGAATCGGGAAGTCTTCTGAGAAATCTCGTCCCGTGCCGCGAGGCAGGAAGCGGCAGAATCGGCTTTTTTGACCTTGTGACCGAAGACTTTTTTCCCGGCCTCGGCAGCGGCTCGCTTACCGCAGGACCCGACGTATAAAAAACACCTGTCGACCGGAGAATTCTCTCTTTTCGACAGGTTTTTTATCAGCTTTGTTCGTTCGTTTTTCCGCCGCCGATACGGTACACTTTTTTGCACGATCCGAGGACGCTTTCGCGGTGAGTCGATATGATGCAGGTCCGGTTCGGGCTCATTTTTAAGATATTTGCGAGGACTTTCTTTTCGGTCTCCGCGTCGAGGGCGCTCGTCGCCTCGTCGAGCAGGAGCACAGGAGAGTCGCGCAGAATGGCTCTCGCGATCGAGATCCTCTGTGCCTGTCCCGTCGAGATGCCCTTGCCGCCGTCGCCGAGGCAGCCGTAGATGCCGCCCGGAAGCGTTTCGACGAATTCCCACGCGCACGCTGCCTTCAGCGCGCCTGTGATCTCCTCGTCCGTCGCGTCCTCTTTTACCATCCGGAGGTTGTCGGCGACCGTGCCGGAGGTCACGCTGCTGCCCTGCGGAACGTATGAGAAGAGCTCGCGCAGATCGGCGTTCATCGGGATCTTTCTGCCGTCGGAGCCGCGCAGAGTCACCTCTCCCTCTTCGGGGAGGACGAGCCCGAGAATGAGCCTGAGAAGCGTGGTCTTGCCCTCACCGGAGGGACCGAGTACGGCGACGGTCTCGCCGGGATGCGCCGAAAAATCGCAGTTTCCGAAGACTCCGGCGCCTTCGCGGTAAGCAAACGACACGCCGGAAAGCTCGACGGATATGCCGTCGCCGGCGATCTCACGCAGCGTGTCAAGGTCCTCTCTGCAGTGAGGCTCGCCCTCGAGCTCGATGAGCTCGCGCACGCGGCGCGCGGAGACGGCGCTGTTTATCATTCCGGGGACTGTCGCGGCGAGAGCGTTGAATCTCGCGGAAAGACGGCTCCTCTGATCGAGGAAGAACGTCATATCTCCGAAGAGGATCTGCCCCGTCCAGAGTCTGTATAAGCAGTACCCGAACGCGGCGAAGGACACGAGCGCGGAGGTGAGCGTCATCAAAACGTTCGCCTTTATCTCGAATCCGTTGCACTCAAGCGTGCAGTCTCTGTATTCGTCCTGACGCTGCTTCAGCCGCTTCGCGTAGAACGGCGCGGCGCCGAAGGACTTGATCATATCGTAGTTGGCGAACGCCTCCGACTCGAAGGACATCATGTCCGAGTCGATACCGCGCATCTTTTTGCGGTATTCCTTCATCCGCCTCATTATGAAGCGCGACATCAGAAGCAGGATGGGCGCGGCGACGATGGCGATGAGAGCCATTATCGGATCCATGAGGAGCAGGATGACGAAGGTGAGGGCAAAGGTGAAGACGTTTATGACGAGCCCGGGGATCCAGCCGATCGCGTTCGAGGCGATCGCTCCGACGTCGGAGTTGAATCGGTTCAGGACGTCGCCGTTCCGGAATTTGCCGAATTCGGACCAGCGGGCGTCGATGATGCGCTCAAAGATCTGTGCCTGAACGTCGTTCCGCACGCTGACGGAGATCTTCGCCGACAGCCTCGAGGTGACGGAGCTGAAGACGAGGGAGAGGACCGTGCTCGACAGCATCACTCCCGCGAGCAGCCAGACTTTCCCGATCTCCTTTTTCACGATGACGTTGATGAGTACCCTGCCGGTATAGGATGCGGCCACGGAAAGGCCGGAGCCGAGGAGGCCGATCACCGTATAGAGCACGATGAACCATTTATATTTTTTTGAGTATGAAAAGATCCATTTCCAATCGGAAAAGAGTTCGGAAAAGGTCCCGTCGTGCAGCTTTTTCCGTACGGTCCCGAGGGAGCTGCTTCCGGAGTGCCCGATCCGACCCGCGTCTTTTTTTCTTTCCATTTTTTGATTCCCGTTTCCGTGATTATTTTATCAGGTTATATTTTACAACATTCCGAAAATAATGTCAAGGAAGAGCGGAGGGCATTTGTTCCGCAGGGTAGGGTAAGGGTTTCTCGATGCGAAAAAGTGAAGTGCCCGCTATGCGGGCGTGAAGTTTCCGCCGCGGGATTATTTGTAAGCCCTCCCTGGTAAGGGAGGGGGGACCACGGAGTGGTGGGAGAGTCGGGGCTGCACGTGGTTTCAAAATGGAGCCACCCATCGCCTGAATACAAAAAAGGCATCTCAATTTCTTGATGCCAAAGCCCCAAGAC
>JAKSPW010000144.1 GCA_024404435.1 Clostridia bacterium
TTTTTTTTTCGTTTTGTTATCGGGCAGGCCGATCTTCTTTATGTCGGCGCCGAGTCCTCTCAGCTTTCCGACAATATCATCATACCCGCGTTCGATCAGATTTATTTCGGATATTTCACTCTTTCCCTCAACGGTGAGTGCCGCGATGAGCACGGCGATGCCGCCTCTGAGGTCAACGGCGATAAGGGGAGCCGCGGAAAGATCGGCGGGGCCGTCGATCGTTACGATCCTGCCTTCCACCTTGATCTGCGCGCCCATCCTCTTCAGCTCTTCGACGTATCTGAATCTGTTGTCGTAGATGCTTTCGTTGATGAAGCTCGTGCCCTCGACCGTCGTGAGAAGTGCACACATCTGCGGGTGCATATCCGTCGGGAAGCCGGGGTACGGGAGAGTTTTTACGTTCGTGTGCTTCAGAGGACCCGTCGCCGAAACCTCGACTGCGTCGTCGTATTCGATGATATCCGCGCCGACCTCTTCAAGCTTTGCGGTGATGGACTCAAGGTGCTTCGGGATGACGTTGTTCACTCTGACTCTGCCTCTTGTTGCGGCAGCGGCGACCATGAACGAGCCTGCCTCGATCATATCGGGGATAATGGCATAGGTGCAGCCGTGGAGCTCCTTCACGCCCTTGATCTTGATGACGTCCGAGCCTGCGCCCGAGATCTTCGCGCCGCAGGTGTTGAGGAAGTTCGCACAGTCAACTATATGCGGCTCTCTTGCCGCGTTCTCGATGACGGTCAGACCGTCAGCCATGACGGACGCGATCATTATGTTGAGCGTCGCGCCGACCGTGGACATGTCGAAATATATGTTCGCGGGAGTTACCTTGCCGCTGTCGGTGGATATCTCGATGTATCCGCCGTCGGTGACAACGTTTCCGCCGAGGGCCTTGAAGCCCTTTATATGCTGATCGATGGGACGGACGCCGAAATCGCATCCGCCGGGGTAAGCGACTCTTGCTCTGCCGAATCTGCCGAGCTCTGCTCCGAGCAGATAGTACGAGCCGCGGAGACGTCTGACGAGATTATAATCCGAGGTACCGCATTCGACGTCGGTGCAGTCGATCTCGACCGTCGTCTTGTCGACGGTCCTGATGCGTGCGCCCATGCCGCGGAGAATGTCAAACGATCTGTTTATATCTATAATATTGGGGACGTTTTCAATTATACACTTATCACGCACGAGCACGCACGCATAAATGATCGGAAGCGCTGCGTTTTTGGAACCGCTTATCTCTACCTGTCCGCAGAGAGGTCTGCCTCCGTTTACAACTATTTTCTCCATATAATTCCTCATCCGTGTCATTCACGGTTATTCATTTATTTACGGTCTGCCGCATAGATAAAACGAATACGAAATCGTATTCATGGTAAAGTCTCGTTAAACAAGGCAGAGACCGATCCGTTTCCGGACGGAATTTGCCACATAATATTATATCAGTTTATGAGCAAAAATGAAAGAGTTTTTTTCATGATTTTCATCAATTTAACACTATTAGGCGATTTTGACCAAATAATCGGGAACTTATGTTCTGATTTTGGTATATATTCACACAAGATTTGCAAATTTATTCCTGCGGTGTGTTAATATTTTATTAAAATCGTGACTTTTTGTTATTCAGTCCGAAATATCCTGCCTGTGATAAGCTACGGCGAGGTTTACGACGAGGTCGTAGCTCCTCGTTCCCTCCGTGCCCTGACTCTTCAGGTAAGAGTTGCTGACGGCCTCCGTCACGTCGGACGCGAAGGATTCCCTGTATCCGTCGAAGAACTCACTGTACGCGACAAGCTCTCCGATTATTCTGTTGTCGAGAAGGGCGTAGATCGCCGAGGCCTTCTTCGCGGGAAGCTCTCCGACGAGATATTCGAGCATATTGAGATAACCGCTGTACTGCATGTAAACGTCGTCCGAGCCGATGCAGACGAGGTAAGCCGTGAAGTTCGCCTCGTCCTCGCGGGCGACGCCTCTCTGATGAGCCATTTCGTGTGCGGTCGTGAAGACGTTCACGAATTCGGGATAATTCGTGTTGAGATTGGCTTCTCCCGTGTAGAACGAATAGAGTCCCGAGATGTGAGTGTAGGTCATGAGAGGCGAGACGGCAAGTCTCTTGACGGGAGCACGGAAATTGTCGATGAACGGGTATTCCCCGCTCAGCTTTCCGTACGATTCAAAACACTTGTCGACCGTCTCGGCATGAGTGTATCCGCGCACGGACGAGCGGTCCGTAAAGTCGATCTCGTCGGCGATGCCGTTGAGCCTCGTCGCGACGAGAACGGCGGTGCGCTCAAGCTCGGACTCCGTGACCTCTCCGACCTCGAAGCCGAGTTTGCGGTCAAGAGTATCCCCTCTGTATCCCGCTGCGAAAACGAAAACGAAGACGGAGAAAAGAAGGAAAAGAGTCGAAACGAGCGTGACGGCGCTTCTGACGAAGCCGTGCTCGTGACGGTCCATATAGCGGAATATCCCGCGAAGGATGAGAAAAAGGATCACGGGAGAAGCGAAAAGGAGCGCTTCGGCGACGGAGAACGGAAAGACGTACGTGAACTTCGCCAGAACGAATCTGAACACGGAGCTGATGTTCTCGTTGAAAAGGTCGGCAAAGGACGGACTCAGAACAAAAGCGGCGTAAAGCCCCGCCGACAGGATGCCGACGCAGAAGAACACTATTGCCGCCGTGGGAACGTATTTCCCGAAAAAGCCTTTTTTCGGAGTGCTTTCCGTCATTACCGTATTATCCATTCCGTTTCCTTTCAGAGCGCGAGAGTGCGCAGCGTTTCTTCGCCGAAGAGAGAGACGACGAGAGCTCTCATGTCATCGGGAAGCGGTGCCGTGACCGTTATTTCTTCTTTCGTTTCGGGATGCGGGAACGTCGTTCTCCACGAGTGGAGAGCCTGCCTTGCAATAAGCTCCGACGGTGTTCCGTACAGATCGTCTCCCGTGACGGGGCATCCGATCCCCGAAAGCTGTACTCTTATCTGATGAGTCCTCCCCGTGACGGGCGAGAGCTTTATTATCGAGTTTTTGCCGTTTGAGACGAGCACCTCATATTCGGTGACTGCCTTCTGTGCCGACGCGTCAGACTCTGTCGTCTCTTCCCTTTCGATTATGCTGTCGGGTACGCGGCGGATGTATGAGACGAGCACCCCGTTTTTTTCATCGGGACAGCCGTCGGCGACGGCGATATATTCCTTGCGAATCCTTCCCTCTCTCATCGAGAGATACATTTTGTACGACGCGCTTTTCGTGTTTGCGGTAAGCATACAGCCGCTCGTGTCGCGGTCAAGTCTGTTGGCCGGGCGGAAAACATAGTTTTTTTCTCTGTATCTGTATGCGAGCGCGTTCGATACCGTGTCGAGCTTGTGTCCGAGCGACGGATGCGACGGCATGGCGAACGGCTTGTCGACCGCCGTCACGTGTTCGTCTTCATATAGTATCCCGATCGGAAGGTCGACGGGGATCGTGTACGGGCTGACGTCACTTTCTTTGTCTTCGACGGAAAGTGACAGCACTTCACCCGCCGACAGCTCGTGACGGACGGTCACGAACTTTCCGTCAACGAGGATCCCGTTTTCGGAAAACTTCAGCTTTTTTATCATGTTCGCGGAGTAGCCGAGCTTCCGCCTCAGTACCTCGCGCACCGTGAGTCCGGCATATTCTGCGTCTATCAGTATATCCATCAGTCTACCCGTCTCCAATAGGTGTAGTGAGCCGTGACGGTGCGAACGTCTCCTCCGTGCTCCTTATCGGGAGCCGTGATGACCGCGCCGTCGAGAGACATCAGCTCCCACGCGCTCATTTCAAGCACGTCGCATCTGAAAACGACGTCCATTCCGGCAAAAAGCAGGAGTTCTCCGTTTCTGACCGTGATCGAGCCGCTTTTGCCGACGACCTCTTCGATCCCGTCTATTCTCTCGGTAACGCATTTCAGCGGCATACCGTCAAGATGTGCCGCCATATCGAGCTTGTACCGTCTGCTGTTCGGGTTATTGCTCCTTGATATTCTGTTTTTGTTTTTTCGTCCGAACATATTCTACCCATTCGTCATTTTTATATATACAGTATATCACAACGCAGCGGATTTGGCAAGGGAGCATTGAGCATTGAGCATTGAACGCGGCACAGCTGAAAAAAGTATCTTGACAAAAATAAATAAATGGTATAATATTGACGGTAGAAAGGTGTATAACAATATATTTTATTCTTATAACCGGAGGATAAGGTGAAAAAAGTAATTTCAGTTTTAATTCTGCTCGCAATTATCTTTTCAATGACGCTTGTATGTGTCAACGCGGGAACAGTTTTGAAGCATCAGGA
>JAKSPW010000145.1 GCA_024404435.1 Clostridia bacterium
TTACATTCTCACTGGTTAGTCCGTTTGAACATAAAACAAGCATTCGTATCACCTCCGCAAATTCCGATTTGTTGAATCCATTATAGCACAGTTTCACGTATTTTTCTACCCTTTGACGAGAAAGGGGAAAATCTTGACCGCAAGGGATATTTGTGCTATACTGAGAGAAACTGCATAAAACGGAGAAATGATCATGTACTACAAGGATTTCGGCGGCAAAAAGGTCTCGGCTCTCGGCATGGGCGGCATCCGCTTCCCGACCGTCGAGGGAAACGTGAACAGTATTATCAGAGAAGACGCGCAGAAACTCGTCGACCTCGCGATGAACAAGGGGATAAATTTCTTTGACACCTCGCACCTCTACATGGCGGGAGACTCGGAAAAATTTCTCGGCGAGGCACTTAAGAAATATCCCCGCGAGAGCTACACCGTAGCCACGAAGTTCTACTACTGCGTGTCGGACGACATCGAAAAGGTGTTTTCCGAGCAGATGGAGCGGCTCGACACCGGGTACATCGACGTTTATATGCTCCACAGCCTCAACGACGAGACGATAGAGCCCTATACGGACAAGGCGAGGGGATATATCGACTTCATCCTGAAAAAGCAGGAGGAGGGACTCGTTAAGAAGATCGGCTTTTCCTCGCACGCGTCTCCGGCGGTGCTCGAAAGATTTCTCGATTATTATGACAAATTCGACATGGCGCTCATACAGCTCAACTATCTCGACTGGTCCGTGCTCGACGCGAAGCGTCAGTACGAGATCCTGACGGAGCACGGCATCCCCGTGTGGGTGATGGAGCCCTTAAAGGGCGGCAGGCTCGCAAAACTGAACGGAGAGGCGGCTTCCCTTCTCACCTCTTTCGCTCCCGACAGAACGCTCGCTTCGTGGGGAATGAGATTTCTCATGGGGCTTCCGAACGTGCACACCGTTCTCAGCGGAATGGGCACGGCGGAAGAGATTTTAGACAACTGTAAAACTTTCGAGAAGCCCGATCCGCTCTCAAAAGAAGAGACGGCTCTGCTCATGCGCGCCGCGGAAATATACAAGGCCTCGATGGGAGTTCCCTGCTCCTCATGCCGTTACTGCACGGCGGGCTGCCCCGCGGAGCTCGACATCCCGCGGATCGTTGCGGCTTACAACGAAAAGATGATCGGCGGAGACGTTTGGCGAGTGTCTAAAATTGGGCTGAAGAGCGCTTCCGAGTGCCTCGGCTGCGGAGAGTGTGCAAGGCTCTGCCCGCAGAAGATAGATATACCCGCCATAATGGAGAAAATGAAGGACCTCGGTTGACAAGATTTCCGCACTATGTTATAATAATAAGGTTAGTTGAATATTCGCCTTAAAGAAAGGACATTAAATACCATGAAATGGACTTCACTCAACGATCTGAGAGAAAAATACCTCTCGTTCTTTGAATCCAAAGGACACCTGAGACTCCCGTCGTACCCGCTCATCCCGCAGGGCGACAAGTCTCTGCTCCTCATCAACTCGGGCATGGCACCGATGAAGAAGTTCTTCACGGGCGAGGTCGAGCCGCCGAGACACCGCGTCACGACCTGCCAGAAGTGCATCCGTACGCCCGACATCGACCGCGTCGGCATTACCGCCCGTCACGGCACGTTCTTCGAAATGCTCGGTAACTTCTCATTCGGAGACTACTTCAAGAGAGAAGCGATAAACTGGTCGTGGGAATTCCTCACGGAAGTCCTCGAGATCCCGGCTGACAGACTCTATCCGTCCGTCTACGAAGAGGACGACGAGGCGTTCGCCATCTGGAGAGACGAGATCGGCGTTCCCGAGAGCCACATCAAGAAGCTCGGCAAGGAAGACAACTTCTGGGAGCACGGCACGGGCCCCTGCGGTCCCTGCTCCGAGATCTACTTCGACCGCGGCGAAAAGTACGGCTGCGGCTCGCCCGACTGCGGCCCCGGCTGCGACTGCGACCGCTTCATGGAGATCTGGAACAACGTCTTCTCGCAGTTCAACAACGAGGGCGACGGCACTTACACCGAGCTGACTCACAAAAACATCGACACGGGCATGGGACTCGAAAGACTCGCCTGCGTGATGCAGGGCGTCGACAACATGTTCGAGGTCGACAGCATCCGCAACATCCTCGACCGCGTCGTCGAGATCTCAGGCAAGAAGTACGGCGAGAACGAGAAAAATGATATCTCCATCCGCGTCGTCACAGACCACATCAGAAGCGCGATGTTCATGATCTCGGACGGCGTCACACCCTCCAACGAGGGCAGAGGCTACGTCCTGAGAAGAATCCTCCGCCGTGCGGCACGTCACGGCAAGCTCCTCGGCATCAGCGAGAAGTTCCTCTCGGATCTCTGCGATTACGCAATCAGAGAATCCGTCGCGGGCTATCCCGAGCTCGGCGAAAAGCAGGACTACATCAAGAAGGTCATCTCCATCGAAGAAGACCGTTTCAACGCAACGATCGACGCGGGACTTTCGATCCTCTCCGACCTCATCAGAGATTCTCTGAAGACGGGCTCCGACAGGATCTCCGGCGACGAGGCGTTCAAGCTCTACGACACGTTCGGCTTCCCGCTTGACCTCACGCGCGAGATCGCGTCCGAGAGCGGGCTCTGCATCGACGAGGAGACCTTCACCTCCCTCATGCAGCAGCAGAGACAGAGAGCAAGAGCCGCAAGAGCCAACATCTCCGGCTGGAGCGACGCGTCCAAGTCTGTCATCGAGGGCATCGCAAAAACGAAATTCACGGGTTACACCGAAACGAAGACGGAAGCTAAGGTCACCGCCATCTTCCAGAACGACGAGCCGGTCGATTCCGTCTCCGAGGGCGACTGCACGGTCATCCTCGACAAGACTCCGTTCTACGGTGAGGGCGGCGGTCAGGTCGGCGACACCGGTACGCTGTACGCCGGCACTACCCTTCTGAACGTCACGGACACGAAGAAGACCGACGGCGTTTACCTCCACCTCTGCACCGTCGCGGGCGGCACGCTTTCCGTCGGCGACAAGATCACCGCAGACGTCTCCGACGTGAGACGCGCGGCTATCATGAGAAACCACTCCGCGGCACATCTTCTTCAGGCAGCACTCCGCCGCGTGCTCGGCAACCACGTCGAGCAGGCAGGCTCGTACGTTGACGAAGACAGAGTCCGCTTCGACTTCTCGCACTACGAGGCAGTGTCTCCCGAGCAGCTCGCACAGGTCGAAGCTCTCGTTAACGCGAACATCCTCGTTGACAACGAGATCACGACGATCGAGACCGACATCGAAACGGCAAAGCTGATGGGTGCCATGGCTCTGTTCGGAGAAAAGTACGGCAAGGTAGTCCGCCTCGTGAAGATGGGCGACTTCTCAGCAGAGCTCTGCGGCGGTACTCACGCAGGCAGAACGGGTCAGCTCGGACTCTTCAAGATCACGTCGGAATCCTCCGTTGCCGCAGGCATCAGAAGGATCGAGGGCGTCACCGGCATCGGTGTGCTCGAGCTGATGGGCGAAAAGGAAGCGCTTCTTAACGAGACCGCACGCGAGCTCAAGGCCAACAACGTTGCTGACGTAAAAGCCAGAGCAGAGCATCTGAACGCCGAGCTCGCAGAGGCAAAGCGCGAGATCGAAAGACTCGGCTCCGCACTCGCATCCGCAAAGCTCGAAAGCGTTGCGGCGGGAGCAGTTGAAGTCGGCGCGGTGAAGCTCATCACCTCCGACCTCGGTGCGACGACGATGGACATCGCAAGAAGCCTTGCAGACAAGCTGAAGGATCAGAACGCGTCGAACGTGATCGTTCTTGCGATCAACAACGGCGGAAAGATCAACTTTATCGCATCGTGCGGTGCCGACGCCGTCAAGGCGGGCGCTCACGCGGGCAACCTGCTCCGCGAGGTCAGCGCAGTCACCGGCGGTAAGGGCGGCGGACGTCCCGACAGCGCAACGTCGGGAGGCGTTGACGCATCGAAGATCGGCGACGCACTTGCTGCAGCCGAAGGCATCCTCAAGGGAATGCTTAAATAAAAGCAAACAAAAAAAGGAGTCGATTTGATCGACTCCTTTATTTTTTGTTTTTCAGCTGATCCAGCTGAGTTCGAAACCGTTGATCGTCACGGTGCTCGTGAGCTTTTCAAGTCCTTCTTCAACGTCTGCCGCCATCCGGTTGCACTTGGTCTGCAGATAGTTCTCGAAGCAGAACGTTACGGAGAGGTCGAACGGAGCGCCGTTCTCAAACGAAGCGCGGAGTGCGTCCTCAAGTCCTTCTTCGTTCTCGAAGCGTACGTAATAGATGCCGGGACGGAGGCCTTCTGCTCTCAGGATGGATTCTGCAAAGCAGT
>JAKSPW010000146.1 GCA_024404435.1 Clostridia bacterium
GATGTCTTCGATCCACTTCCCGTAGCGCGTTTTCGCGTCAAGCGGAGTCATGGCGGCGTGGCAGGTCAGCTGTCCGTCGGCGGTATCGCCGCGGCGTTCGATATGCGGGCAGTCGGACGGGATGCCGCCGTGCATGTTGCAGAGCTGTGTGTTCAGATAGGCTTCATAGAGCCAGTTCAGCGTGGTGCTGCTGCTCTCAAAGGTCGTGAGTCGGTCGATATCGCAGTGCATCACCGCGACCGATTTCACCTCGGCGTCGCCCGATACCATCAGATAGCGGAATCCGAACCAGGTAAAACGCGCTTCGACGACGCGGTCGCTCGCCCCGCAGCGGACAACCATGTGCTGTCCGTGCCGACGCGCCTCTTCCAAGGTTCCGTCGGGGTTTATATCCTCGGCAAATTGTACCTTGACCTCGCTCCCCGCCTTGCAGAGCAGCGTCGGGAAGCCCGAAATGTTCCGCCCGCAGCCGTACACTATCCCGTCTTCGGTCTTCGTCACCACCGTGACCGGCAGACGCTCCACGATACGGTCGGGCGGGCAGTCGGAATACAGATACTCCGTCCGCAGAGGCTCTGCGGGGACGGCGTGTTCCCACGCACTGTCGTCAAAATCACATCCGAAGCACGCGTCGTCAAAGGACGTATAATCATGGCATTCGTGTGTCGGAAGACGGTAATCCGAAATAAAGGAGGGCGCATAGCGGTCTTCCTCAGAGGACACCGCTTCATAGTCATTCTCTCCGTCGGACAGGGCGATGCGGTAGATCGCCTTCGGATGCCCGAACGGACGGAAAAAATAGGAATCCCACTTGCCGTCCGTGTACCAGCCGCCGCCGAAATGAATGGCGACGACGTTCTCACCCTCACGGATCAGAGAAGAAATATCATAGGTCGGGCAGTACAGACGGTGTCCGGTCATTTCTTCGTCGTAGGGATAATGTCCGCCCTCGTAGTCGGTATAAAGCGGGAGAGAGTATTCGTCGCCGATCTCTTTTCCGTTGATAAAGCAGTGGAACCAGCCGAGTCCCACTACCGTGATCACGGCTTTTGTGTCCTTATTCCGAACCGCAAAACGTCCTCTCAGGATCGGGAACTTCGTTTCATCCGTTTTCGGTCCCACCCAGATGGCTTTCCCGAACATTTTTTCCTGTGTCATATGAAAATCCGATATTTCCCCCGTACCCTCTCAAATTCTTTTGAAAAAGTGCCAAAAACCCTTTTTTAAAGTTTCTTGTCCACTTCTTTTCAAAGAAGTGGGGTTTCTTGCCGAGGCTTCTTTTCAAAGAAGCCGGGAAGAAGCCGGAATTATAATAAAATTTTCTTCCACTCAAATATCTTGTTCATCGCCTCGATCGGCGTGAGCGTGTTGATGTCCGTCGCGCGGATATCGTCTGCTACCGTGTCGGCGGCGGACGACATCATGCTGATCGTGCCGTCTCCGACGGGAGCTTCGTGCGGGACCGTGCGTTTTACGGGCATCTCGGCTTCGAGTCCCGCGAGGATCTCTTTTGCTCTCTTTGTTATCTCCGAGGGAACGCCCGCAAGGCGCGCGACCTCGATGCCGTAGCTGTCGTCGGTCGGGCCCTTCACGATCTTGCGAAGGAACGTGACCGTTTCGCCTCTCTTTTTGGCGGCGATGTTGTAGTTCACGACGCCGGGAATTTCTCCTTCAAGAGAGGTCAGCTCGTGGTAGTGCGTTGCGAACATCGTCTTTGCGCCGAGCTTCTTGCCCGCGGTGTACTCCGCGACGGCGCGCGCGATGCTCATGCCGTCGTAGGTGCTCGTGCCGCGTCCGATCTCGTCGTAGATGATGAAGCTCCGCCTCGTCGCGTTGCCGAGGATGTAGGCGACCTCCTTCATTTCGAGCATGAAGGTCGACTGCCCGGAGGCAAGGTCGTCCGACGCGCCGACGCGCGTGAAGAGCTTGTCGACGACTCCGATGCGGGCGCTTGACGCCGGCACGACCGAGCCGATCTGAGCCCTCAGTATGATGAGCGCGGTCTGGCGCATGTAAGTCGATTTACCCGCCATGTTCGGGCCCGTGATGAGCGCGAGGCGGTTGTCCGTCGTGTTGAGGAACGCGTCGTTCGGCACGAAATACGTGTCGCGCACGAATTTTTCGACGACGGGATGGCGTCCGTCCTTTATGTCGATCTCGTCGGAGGCGTCGACCTCGGGGCAGACGTAATTGTTCACCGAGGCGACCTCGGCGAGCGACATGAACACGTCGAGTCTGGCAAGCGCGTCGGCGGAGGCGCGGATCCTCGTCTCGGCATCCGCCACCTTGTCGCGCAGCCCGCAGAAGAGCTCGTATTCAAGTCCGTTCACTCTGTCGGACGCGCCGAGGATCGTCGATTCCATCTCCTTCAGCTCGTCCGTTATGTATCTTTCCTTGTCGGAAAGGGTCTGTTTTCTTATATAATTTTCGGGGATCTGATCCTTCGCCCAGCGCGGAGCCTCGATATAGTATCCGAATACTCTGTTGTAGCCGATCTTGAGCGTTTTGAGCCCCGTCTTTTCCTTTTCCTCCGCCTCGACCTTCTTGATCCACTCCTTGCCGTTCGCCATGATGTAGCGGAGACGGTCAACGTCTTCGTTGTAGCCGTCGCGGATGATGCCGCCCTCTCTCACGATGAACGGAGGCAGATCGACTATCGCCTCGTCGATGGCGGTGAAGATGTCTTCAAGCGTGTCGAGGTTTTCTCTTATCGTCGCGAGCTCGCCGCAGGTGATGTCCGAGAGCATCGACTTGACCTGAGGCAGGACGCGGATCGTCTCGGCGATGGCTCTGAGGTCCTTGCCTCCCGCCGTGCCGTAGGTGACCTTCGTCATCAGTCTCTCGAGGTCGAGCACTCCCGTGAGCATCGAGCGGAGCTCCTCGCGGAGCATGAAGTTGTCCTTCAGCTCGCCGACGGCCTTCTGCCTCTCGCAGATCGCCTTAACGTCGGTCAGCGGATGCTCGATGTTCTTTTTGAGAAGACGTGCGCCCATCGCGGTCTCCGTGCGGTCGAGCACCCACAGAAGCGAGCCTTTTTTCTCCTTCGTGAGCATCGTTTCGCACAGCTCGAGATTGCGCCTCGTGGAAATGTCCATTTCGAGGTACTCGTCGCACTTGTAGGTCGAGAGCGTGCGGATGTAGGAAATGTCCTTCATCTGCGTCTCGGCGATATATTTGAGTGCCGCGCCCGCCGCGATGAGAGCCGCCCTCGGTGCGCCCGAGATCGCCTCTTCGCCGAACTGATTCCTGCATCTTTCGACGGAGGAGTCGGGATCGAAGTATCTCGCGGCTCCGTCGGTGAGAAGCGCGTCGGTCCTTTCCTTCACGTATTCCGCGGTGCGCGGGAAGTCCTTTACGGGGAAATTCGTGATGATCTCGCGCGGCGAATACGTCGACAGCTCGCTCGTAAGCGAGTCGTCCGCCGTTCTCTGACCGATCGAGGTCGCGCAGATGAACGCGGTCGAGATATCCGCAAAGCAGATGCCGACCGTCTCACCGTCGCCGTAGACGGTGCAGAGATAGTTGTTCCTGTCGTCGGCGAGGAGATCGGATTCGATGACCGTGCCGGGAGTGACGATGCGCACGATCTCGCGCTTGACGAGTCCCTTCGCGAGAGCGGGGTCCTCCATCTGCTCACAGATCGCGACCTTATAGCCTTTTTCGATGAGCCTGCCGATATAGGGCTCGCAGGAATGATACGGAACGCCGCACATCGGCGCTCTCTGCTCTTCTCCGCAGTCCCTGCCCGTCAGCGTCAGCTCGAGCTCGCGGGAGGCGAGCTGTGCGTCCTCGAAAAACATCTCGTAGAAGTCTCCGAGACGGTAAAAAAGGATATAATCGGGGTACTGATCCTTGACCTCGAAATATTGCTTCATCATCGGCGTGAGAGCCATTTCGAATACCGTTCTTTCTTAGAATTTTGTTTGATTAATGGCAGCCGCCGCAGGTCGAGCAGTCGTGAGTGCAGGGGTGCTCGCCCGTGATGGCGAACTCGACCTCGCCCATCACTTCGCTGTAAAGAGCGTCGAACGCGGCCTTTGCGTTGATGTATCCCGCGTAAACGGGGTGGGAGGTGATCTCCTCGTAAAGCTCGTTCAGTCTGTCGGCGAGCTTGTCCTTTTCTTCGCCTTCAGCCGTGATGGCTGCTTCCTGAACGGCGTTGTACTCGCCGATGAGGGCGGTTATGTCCTCGCTTCTCTCGTATTCGTCGAGAGCGGCGTTGAGAGCGATCGTTACGGGGTCGTCCTTGATGAGCTCGCCGAGCGTATGCGCGGCAATTCTGATTTTGTCTGTCATTGT
>JAKSPW010000147.1 GCA_024404435.1 Clostridia bacterium
GACGAGGATGATGAGCCCCTTGATGACGTACTGCAGGTTCGAGTCGACCCTGAGGAACGTCAGCCCCACAAAGATGATCCGCAGCAGCACCACGCCCGTGATGACTCCGCGCACCTTGCCGATGCCGCCGACAACGGACACGCCGCCGATCACGCACGCCGCGATCGCGTCAAGCTCGTAGTTCAGTCCCGTCGTCGCGCTGTTCGAGCCGATGCGCGCCGCCTCGATGAAGCCCGTGACGCCGTACATCATCCCCGCGAGCACGAAGACGAGGATAACGGTCGCCGTCACGTTCACGCCCGAGACCGCCGCGGCTTCCTCGTTCGAGCCGACGGCAAACATATTCTTTCCGAACTTCGTTTTGTTCCAGATCACCCAGATGACAGCCGTAATTATCGCCGAATAGAGCACGTAATTCGGCAGGGAGACACCGCCGAAGCGGACGAGACTGCCCGTGATGAAGCGGGTGTATTTCTCGCCGAGCCCCGAGATCGACTGACCGCCGCCCTCACCGCTCATGAGGTACATGAGAAGCGCCCCGTAGGTAATGAGCTGCGTCGCAAGCGTCACGATGAACGGATGCAGGTGAAATTTCGCCGTGCAGAAGCCGTTGACGAGTCCGACGAGCCCGCCGATACCTATCGCGATGAGAAAGACCGCCCATATCGGGAACTCCGCAAGTGACGGGAACATCTTGTTCGCGTACCCCGTCGCCTGCAGAAGAGAGGCGGACACGCACGCGACAAGCCCCACGACTCTGCCCGCCGAGAGGTCGGTGCCCGTGAGGATGATGCACCCCGCGATGCCGAGCGCGATCGGCAGGTTCGCCGCCGAGAGGGAAATGATGTTCACGACCGACGGGAGAGAGAGGAATTTCGGATCTATTATCTCGATCACGATGATCGCCGCGATGAGAAAAACGTACAGCGCGTTGTCCGCAAGAATTGATTTTATTTTCTTTGTCATAAAGCCAAAAGCCCTTTACACATATTTTGCCGCGAGGGACATGATCTTCTCCTGCGTGGCGTCCGCCGCGTCCACCTCTCCCGCGAGTCTTCCGCCCGACATCACGAGGATCCTGTCGCAAACGCCGAGCAGCTCCGGCATCTCGCTCGAGACCATGATGACCGACCTGCCCTCGCACGCGAGAGACAGTATCAGCTTATATATCTCGTACTTCGCGCCGACGTCGATGCCGCGCGTCGGCTCGTCCATCAGCAGGATCTTCGGCTCGGTCAGAAGCCACCGCCCGAGGATGACCTTCTGCTGATTTCCGCCGGAGAGCGTCCGCATCTTCGTCTTCTGCGACGGAGCCTTCACACGCATTGCGTCGCTCATGCGGCGCGTCGCCTCCCGCATACGGCGCGAGCTTAAAAAGACTCCCGCCGTCCGATACCGTTCAAGGCTCGAGACCGACGTGTTCTCCGTTACGTCGAGGATGCCGAAGATGCCGCCCGCACGCCTCTCCTCGGTTATCATCGCGAAGCCGTTTTTTATCGCTTCGCGCGGATTTTTATTTTCTATCCGCCTGCCGTTCAGAATTATCTCACCGCTTTTTTTCGCGGCGAGTCCGAACAGCGTTTCGAGCACCTCCGTGCGCCCCGCGCCGCCGAGACCCGCGATCCCGAGGATCTCGCCCTCGCGCAGATCGAACGAAACGTCCCGCACGGAGGAATACTCTCCCGAGAGTCCCCTGACCTTGAGCACGACCTTCCCCGGGACGTTCGTTTTTTCCGGAAAACGCTCCTTCAGCTCGCGCCCGACCATATATTTTATCAGCTTGTCCATCGTCAGCGCCTTCGCGGGCTCGGTGACGACATGCCGCCCGTCGCGCATGACGGTCACGTCATCAGAGATCCGAAGGATCTCCTCCATCTTGTGCGAGATGTAGATGATCCCGCAGCCCTTTTCCTTCAGCATCCCGATGATGCGGAAAAGGTGCTCCGTCTCCTCTCCCGTGAGGGAGGAGGTCGGCTCGTCGAAGACTATCACCTTCGCGCCGTATGAGACCGCCTTCGCGATCTCCACCATCTGCCTCGCGCTGACGGGGAGCCTTCCCATCACGGTGCGCGGATCGACGTTGACGTTCAGCTCGTCGAGCACCTTTTTCGTCTCGCGGAACATTTCTTTTTCGTCCGTGAACACGCCGAGCCGCGTCGGATACCTGCCGAGCCACACGTTGTCCGTCACGCTTCGCTTCAGGGCTTGATTAAGCTCCTGATGGACCATCGCGACACCGTGGTCGAGAGCGTCACGGGGGCTTACAAAATCCGCCTTTTCGCCGTCGAGGAAGACCTCTCCCGAGTCCTTGCGGTAAATGCCGAACAGACATTTCATAAGGGTGGATTTTCCCGCGCCGTTCTCCCCCATCAGCGCGTGCACCGTTCCGCGCCTCACCGTGAGAGACACACCGTCGAGAGCCTTCACACCCGGAAAGGTCTTCGTGATATTCCGCATTTCAAGTAATTCTTCCATTTTATTCTCCGAAATACGCAGAATAGTGTATCCTCACCTTCGCCGCGGCCTCGTCGATGGCGTAGTCCGAAAGTCCCGAGGTGAGATCCTTCCCCGAGAGAGCCGAGCCGATGGCGATCGCCAGCGCCCTCGCCATGCCGGCAGCGTCCTGTCTGACCGTGCCGGTCATTCTGCCCGATCTGATGAGGTCGCGTGCCGCGCTCGTCGCGTCGACTCCGAAGACGGGGATCGTCACACTGCCCTTTTCTCCCGTGTTGAAGCCCGCGGCACTGAGAGCCGAGATCGCGCCCTCCGCCATGTTGTCGTTGTTGCAGATCACGAGCTCGATCATATTGCCCGAGGAGACGTTGTACGAGGTCAGAAGCGTCGTCATATACTCGTTCGCCGCCTGAGCCGACCACTTGCCGTCGCGGTCGGGCAGGAACTTGTCCGCGCTCGACGGATCGTAGTATGCGAGCTCCGGACGGCCGGCAGAGGTCAGCTTCGCGTTGGCGTTTTCAACGGAGTACTGCGTGCGGTACGTCGCCTCCTTGTTGCCCATCTCGCCCATGAACATCACGTACGAGATCACCCCGTCGCCGTTCAGGTCGCACGCGTCGTAGTTTTCCGTAAGGTAGTCGCCGATCATGTCGCCCTGAAGGTGACCTGCCTCCGCCGCGTCGGTGCCGATGAACAGGCACTTGTTGTAGGATGACACGACCTCGTCGGACACCTCGCGGTTGAAGAAGATGACGGGTATGTCGGCACCTTTCGCGAGTGAGACGATGCCGCTTGCCGCGTCGTCGGAGCCGGTCGTCACGACGTTCACGACGAGCACCTTCGCGCCCTTCGTCACGGCAGTCTGTACCTGCTCCGTCTGATTTGCCTGACTGCCCGCGCCGTCGTAGGACTGTGCCTTCACGTCCGCCTCGCGCAGTCTGCCGTCGAGGGCGGCGCGCACGCTCGAGATATACGTGTCGCTGTACGAATAGTAAAAAACGTGAACGTCGCCCGTACTCCCGCTGCCGCACGAGGTCAGCACGCAGGAAGCGAGAAGCGCCGGAACGAGAAAAAGAGAGAATATTTTTTTCATAACTGTCTCCGATCTGATTTTGAGATTATTATCTCCCGAAGAAGAAAAAATAAACGGTCAGTCGTCGCCGCGCGACGAGATTTCAAGAATGCACATCGCGGTCACGCCGACGAGAGCGCCGAGCCATAGCCCGATGAAAAAGGGCAGCATAAAAGCCTCCTGAATGGGAATTTATCATATTATTGTCAGCGCGGCAAAAAAACAAACGCAAAAAAACATATTTTTTTGAAATAGGTATTGCAAAACGGGAATGTTTGTGGTATAATCTAATAGCTTTGACAGACGGCCCGTTGGTCAAGAGGCTAAGACATCGCCCTCTCACGGCGAAAACATGGGTTCGATTCCCGTACGGGTCAAAAAAAGACAAGGCACTCGCAGAGTGCCTTGTCTTTTTTTGATTCGTATAGGATGAGAATCTGTGCTCGCATTGCCGCTTTGCTTAAAGCCCTCGCTTTTCTAAACGCAATGCGACTACTTCCCGCTTGCGGGAAGTAGGGGGTTCGATTCCACTGCTTGCCGAAGGCAAGCAGCAGGGAAAGCTTGCCTTTATTGAAAAAGTTCTTTGACTTCTGATTCCACTGCTTGGCGGCGCCAAGCAGCAGGGAAAGCTTACCTTTATTGAGAAAGCCTTATTTCTTCCGACAAAGGACACTCTCCGAGTGTCCTTTGTTTTTTCTCTAAGATAGGGGTTCAGAGCGGGGGGCTTTCCCCGCTCTCTTCCTTTTTCGGCATCAACAAGGTTGCTTGTAT
>JAKSPW010000148.1 GCA_024404435.1 Clostridia bacterium
ATTCGCGCTCGCTTTCACCGTCGGCACCCGGAAGACCGATCATCATCTGACCGACGAACGGGATCCCCGCTGCCTTCAGCAAAGCGCAGGCGCGCTCCGTCGTCTCCGACGTGTGACCTCTCTTCGACGCCTTCAGCACTGCGTCCGACATGCTCTGCACTCCGAGCTCGACCTCGGTGACCGTGTATCTGCCGAGAACGTCGATTATCTCCTCGTCGATATAATCGGGGCGCGTCGACATGCGGATACCGATGACCTCGCCCGAGGCAACGTATTTTTCCGCCGTGTCGAGCAGACGGATCATGAGTCCTCTGTCGATGCCCGTGAACGAACCGCCGAAAAACGCGATCTCGGCGCTTCTGTTTCCGATAGTCGCGAGAGCCTCGCGGATCTCACGGTCGACCTTCTCCTCGGAGAAGCACTCCGTGCCGGATATGGTCTTCTGATCGCAGAAAACGCACATGTTCGGGCATCCGAGATGCGGTATGAAAACGGGAACGTTCGCGTGGCGGCGGGTCATTATTCCTCTCCCTCTCCGAAGAGAGCGAGGGCTTCGTGTGCCGCCTTCTGCTCGGCTTCTCTCTTGTTTCTCGCGCTGCCGTGACCGATCACGTTGCTGTTCAGCCTTGCTTCGACCTCGAAGATCTTATCGTGGTCGGGGCCGCTTTCTCCGACGAGAACGTACTCGAGCTTTTCGCCCTCGACCTGCTGTACTATCTGCTGAAGCGCGGTCTTATAATCGACGAATACTCCCGTGCTGCCGATGTGTCCGATCTCTTCGATGATGAACGGCATCAGGAATTTTTCGATGACCTTCATGTCTCTGCCCGAGTCGATGTACATTGCCGCAAGGAGAGCTTCGAACGCATCCGCGATGATGGACGCCCTCTCCCTGCCGTGATTGAGCTCTTCTCCGCGTCCGAGACGCATATAATCGCCGAGGCCTATCGCACCCGCGAACTTCGAGAGTGCCTTTTCGCACACCACCGCCGCGCGGATCTTCGTGAGGTCGCCCTCCTGACGGTCTCTGTATTCCTCGAAAAGGTATCTGCTGACGGCGATCGACAGCACCGAGTCACCGAGGAACTCAAGTCTCTCGTTGCACTCGACTGTCATGCCTTTCGAACGGCACTCGTTCGAGAACGACGAGTGTGTAAGCGCCTCCGTCAGAAGATCCCCGTTTCTGAACGTATATCCTACTGTTTTTTCAAGTCCTGCGGACTCAAACGGTTTGTTCTGCATTGTTTTCTTCCTTTTTCTTCGCAAACGCTTCGGTCAGCGTTCCGATCATTCCGGACGCGGCAAACTTTTCCGCCTGACGTATCGCGTTCACGATATCCTTCGCGCACGAGCTGCCGTGAGCCTTGATGACGGGCTTCGAGATGCCGAGTATCGGCGCTCCGCCGTATTCCGAGCTGTCGAACTTTGCTTTGAGAGTGCCGATGTGTTTTTTCATCAGCAGGCCCGCAAGCTTCGTCTTTGCGGAGGAATAGAACGTCGTCTTCAACTCTCCGAGAAGCATCGATGAAACGCCCTCTATCGTCTTGAGCAGGACGTTTCCGGTAAATCCGTCAGTCACAAGCACGTCGCAGACGTTCTTCGTTATCGCCTTTCCTTCGACGTTTCCGACGAAGTTTATCTCCGCGTCAGCCGAAAGCAGCTTATACGCTTCCACCTGAAGGGGCGTTCCCTTGTGCTCTTCCGTGCCGTTGTTGAGCAGGCCCACTCTCGGACGCTCGATCCCGACGACCTTCTTCACGTATTCGGAGCCGATCTTCGCCCACTGAACGAGATTGTCCGGAGTCACGTTGACGTTTGCTCCGCTGTCGAGGAGCAGAACGGGCGAGCCGAGCGGCAGCACCGTGCCGATGGCGGCACATCTTACTCCCCTGATGTTTCTCGTGATGAGCGTTGCACCCGCGTGGAGTGCGCCGGTATTTCCCGCCGACACGAAGGCATCGCCGTCCTCCTTCAGAAGACGGAGTCCGACTGACGTCGAAGAATTTTTCTTCGAGCGTACGACGGACAGCGGATCGTCCTCCATCGTGATGACCTCATCGGCATCGACGACTTCGACACTGCGGCTTTCGAGCGTGCCCATTATCTCTTTTATCTCCGTCTCCCTGCCGACGAGCACGAGTGTCGAATCCGTGAGGAGGGAGGCTTCGCAGACGCCCTTTACTATTTCGAGAGGAGCGTTGTCGCCGCCCATGGCGTCGATATAAATTTTCATTTTTTCTCCTCCCCGTGCGTTTTTCTTAATTCTTCGAGCTTTTTCGCGGTCTCGTCCGTCTCGCGGAGTGCTCTTTCGGCATATGCCTCGTAGCGTGCTCTCTTGCCGCCCTTCACCTTGTTTTCAAGCGGCGGCATGATGCCGAAGTTGGCGTTCATCGGCTGAAAAGCTCCCTCTCCGCCGTGCGAGATATAGTGCGCCATCGCGCCTATCATCATGTTCCTCGGGAACGTGAATTTTTCTTCTCCGTTCAGCGCGGATGCGACTCCCGCCGCAAAGCCCGACGCCGCGGATTCTATATATCCCTCGACTCCGGTCATCTGTCCCGCGAAATAAAGCTTTCCGTCCGAGCGGAGAGAATAGTCCGCGTCGAGATGAGAGGGCGAGTTGATGAACGTGTTGCGGTGCATCACGCCGTAACGCAGGAATTCCGCGTTTTCGAGTCCGGGTATCATGCCGAACACCCGCTTCTGCTCCGGGAATTTCAGATGCGTCTGGAAGCCGACGATGTTGAACATCTCGCCTTCCTCGTTTTCGCGTCTGAGCTGCACTATCGCATAGTAAGTCTCTCCCGTTTCGGGATTCGTTATCCCGACGGGCTTCATCGGTCCGAAGCGGAGGGTGTCTTCCCCTCTCTTCGCCATGACCTCGACCGGCATACAGCCCTCGAAGACCTTGACCCTCAGTCCCGCGTCCGCTTCGTGGAGCGGAGCTTCCTCTGCCGTGAGAAGCGCATTGTAGAACGCCTTGTACTCACTTTCCGTCATCGGGCAGTTGATGTAATCGGCGCTTCCCTTTCCGTACCGGGAAGCGAAGAACGCCTTTGACATATCTATCGAATCGAACGACACGATAGGTGCCGCCGCGTCGAAGAAATAAAGGCTGTCTCCGCCGACGAGAGACGCGATATCCGAGGCAAGAGCGTCGGACGTGAGCGGTCCCGTCGCGATCACCGTGACGGTGTCGCGCGGGAGTCTCGTCACCTCGCGCTCGACCGTCTCGATGTCCGGATGATTTTTGATTTTATCGGTAATATAGCCGGAGAACAGCTCACGGTCGACGGCAAGCGCGCCTCCCGCCGAAACGCGGGTGGCGTCGCACGCCTCGATTATGAGCGAGCCCATGCGCCTCAGCTCTTCCTTGAGAAGGCCGGACGCGTTGGTCACCTCCGCAGACCGCAGGGAGTTCGAGCATACGAGCTCCGCAAACGTGTCCGCGCGGTGAGCCGGAGACTTCTTTCCCGGCTTCATGTCAACGAGCGTGACGTGCGCTCCGAGGTGCGCAGCCTGCCATGCGGCTTCGCATCCGGCGAGTCCCGCTCCGACGACCAGAATCTCTTTCATTACTCTTTCTCTTTGATCTCTGCTTTATAAGAGCACTTCTCGTTTCTGCACACGAGCAGGCTCTTGCCCTTCTTGCGGAGAAGCATGTCGCCGCACTCGGGGCACTTTTCGTTCGTCGGCATATCCCATGACGAGAACTTGCATTCGGGGTACTTTTCGCAGCTGTAGAACATCGTCTTGTTCCTGCCGAACTTCGTGACGATCTCAGCGCCGCACTCGGGGCACTTGACTCCGAGGGGCTTCGTGATCTGCTTCGTGAACTTGCACTTCGGGTATGCGCTGCATGCGTAGAAGCTTCCGTATCTGCCGGTACGCAGTACCATGTCGGAGCCGCAGACTTCACACTTCATGCCGGGTACGCTCTCCTTCTTTTCGGGTTCAGCGGGCGTTCCGTCGCGCTTCAGCGGCTTCGTGTTCTTGCATTCGGGATAGTTCGGGCAGGCGGCGAATTTGCCGAATCTGCCTTCCTTGATGACCATCTTCGCACCGCACTTGTCGCAGATGATGTCGGTTTCCTCAACGGGGAGCTCGATATCGTCCTTCGACACGGTCGCGAACGCCTCGTCGAGCTCACGGCTGAAGCCCGTGTAGAACTCGGAGAGGACTCCCGTCATCGTGGAATTGCCGTCCTCGATGCCGTCGAGCTTGTCTTCCATCGATGCTGTGAAGCGGTA
>JAKSPW010000149.1 GCA_024404435.1 Clostridia bacterium
GTCTCCGTTGTAGGTGTAGTGATCCCAGAACTGCATCGCCATCTGGGACGCGGGAGTCAGCGCGTAGAAGTACGAAAGCATCCGCCCGTCGAAGTCGTGCATCTCGGATATAACCGCGCCGTCCTCAACGCCGAAGGTCTCCCGCGCGAACTCCTTCGCCTTCGGAAGTATCCGCGAATACGTGTCGACGTACGGCATCATGAGCTCGGGGTGGTTCGAAGCCTCGACGGACCAGTACGCCTGCTGAGTGTTCCAGTGGTGAGGGTTACCCCACTGCCTTACGTCTCTGTTCCACGTGAACGTGCCGCCGTTGAAGCAGGTCAGATACCTGCCCTTCGATCCGATGCCCATTATATACTGCTGCACGTAGTAGAGGTTTTCGAGATAGGTGAAATCGGCCTCTCTGCCGCGCTCGGAGTGATGGACGAACGAGGAGTTCCAGTACTCCCTCCAGCACTCGTTCTTTTCTTCTCTGAGGCGGGCGACGTTCTTCTCCGCTTCGTCGAGGAGCTCCTTCGCTCTGCTCTGCGGGTCGTCACTGTCGTGCGACGAAACGACGCTCACGAGGAAATAAAAGTGGCGTGCTCCGTCGGCGGTAACTTCCGCCTCGGCGCGTTTGGAGTTGAGGCGTCTGACGTTTGAGTCTATCCCGACGGCTCTCGCTCTGACACAGCACGAAAGCGTTCCCGTCGAGTCAAATTCTTCGTAAACCGTCACGTCTTTGTCTTCCGTGCCGACCTTTGCAAGCCCGAGTCCGACGGATGGGTCGTCAAAGATCGCTCCGTTCCACGTGGGGAAGCTGCGGCTTCCGTATCTCTCGGCGGAGAGGCGGACGGTGAGCTCGCCGTCGTATTCGCTCTCCGTCTCGATCACGAGCACGTTGCTGTCCTGCGCCGCGTAAACGGCGGTATCAAGCTTCACAAACGGCGTCTCCGTCATGAAGCGCGCCTCGGCGTCGGCAAGCGACAGACGGCAGTCAAAATCCTTAAGGTAGAGGAAATCGTTGCACGGAACGCCGAAATCGACCTTGACTCTCGCGGCGTTTCTGAGCATCATGGGCGACTCCTCATCGGGACATGTCCAAAGGTCGCTCTTGTTTATCTGCATCTCAAGTCCGTCGTCGGTCGTCCAGACCATGGCGGCAAGGTCGCCGTTTCCGACGGGAAGCGCCTCGGACGGGTGCCTCATCGGAGACTTGAAAACGACGTCGTGCCGTCTCAGATATTCTCTCACGTCCATTTTGTACGGGACGAATTTTCCGCTCGGGTCAAAGCCCTTTGCCCGGAGCATACCGAGTGCTCTATCGAAGTCTTTCATCTTTGCTCTCCGTTTCATGTTATAGCCGGAAATCAAAGCCTGACTTCTTTTCCGGTTTCCGCGGATTCGTAGATCGCGCGGAGGATCTTGATCATGTTGAGGCCCTGGATCGGCTTGAAATCGGGCTCGATGCCCTTCTCTACCACGTCGACGAAGTGGCGCACGTTGCTGTGATGTCCGTTGATCCTCGTATTTGTGTGCGGATGGAGGTCGAACAGATTGCCGTCCTCGTCTTCGCCGAACACGTCGACCGTGCCGTCGTCATGCCACGTGCAGCCCGCCTTCGTGCCGCGGAGCTCGACGAAGCGTGTCTCGCGCTCGATGTTGGACGCCCACGAGAACTCGATCTGCAGGCACGCGCCGTTGTCGAATCTGATAAAGCCCATCGCGAGGTCTTCGACGTCGAACGTGCCGCCGTCCTGCTTCGTGCCGAATGCGGCGTGAACGGAGTCAGATGCCGCGCTGTTGTCCGCGAACTTGTTGAAGGTGCACCCGGAGACCGCGACCGGCGTCGGGTTGCCCATCAGCCACATCGAAAGGTCGATCATGTGCACGCCGAGGTCGATCAGCGGGCCGCCGCCGGACTTCGCCTTCGTGGTGAACCAGCCGCCCTTGCCGGGGACTCCGCGGCGGCGGATCCATCCGCAGCGTCCGCAGTAGATCTCGCCCATGTTGCCGTCGGCGATGTATTTCTTCATGAAAACGGAGTTGCCGTAATAGCGGTTGTTGCGCATGACCATGAGAACTTTTCCCGCTTTTTCGGCGGCGGTCTTCATCTTCAGCGCCTCTTCCACGTTGATCGCATCGGGCTTCTCGCAGAACACGTGACAGCCGTGATCCAGCGCGCAGACCGCGACGATGGAGTGGAAATCGTTCGGCGTTGCGATGCCGACGATGTCGAGGTTTTCTGTGTCGATCATGTCCGCGAAATTTTCATATTTGTGAACGCCCTCGATGCCGAGCCTCACTTCGGCATCATCCATTTTCGACGGGATGATGTCGCAGATGGCGACGACCTCCACGCGGGGATCCTTCGTGTAATATTCAAGATGTACGATGCCGAGGTTGCCTATCCCGACGCATCCGAGTCTCAGTTTGCTCATAGTTCTATATCCTCTTTTTTCTGTTTTTCGGGGCGGGATCGCACCGCCCGTTTTGATAAGTTCAGTATAGCATATCCCGACGCCGATTTCAAGCGGAACGGTGAATTTCCGAAACTAAAAATCCGCCCTGCCCAAAGGCAGAACGGATATTTTCAAAGAAACTGCTCGAAGCACAGAAGCAGGATCGCGCCGGTACCGACGCCGAGGCCTACCCACTTCTTCGCGGAGAACGTCTCCCTGAACACGAGGATGCCGAACAGTGCGGAGGTTATGAGTCCGCCGCCGTTGATGACCGGGAAGAAGACCGCCGACGGCATGACTCCAGACAGATACATGTTGATGACGTTCACTGCCGCGACTCCGAGGCCGGTGACGATAAACATCGCAAAAAGCGGTTTTTTCGGGGAGTAGTCGGGACATTCCGCGCTTTCCCTGCCCGCGCAGAGCAGATACGAGACGACGGAGTACACGACGTAGACCGCGAACGCGATGAGCAGGAAGAAATCGAGCTCGCTTTTCGCGTCGGAGGTCTGATGTATCTGCTGGATTATCCCGATCGCGCCGACGAGAAGGAAGGTCACCATACAGCAGACGAACCACGCCACGTTCGCCTTTTTCCGTTCTTTATCGCGGGAGACGGAGAGCACCATGCAGATAAGCACCATGACGATGCCGACGTAGTGCACCCACGACAGGTGCTCGCCGCGCGTCGTGCCGTAAAGGGCGGGTAGTACCATCGAGCACGAGATGAAGACTACCGTATACGACATCGGTCCCATGGCGTAAGCCTTCATGTTGAGCACCGCGCTGACGACCGTGATGAGTCCGAACACGGCTCCGAGCAAAACGGTGTAAAGCGACGGCAGAGCGCGGAACTCTCCGCGGATGAGCATAAGAACTGCGAGCACGGCGACGGTGACGGTGCCGGTCAGAGCGTTGAACACGTGCAGGTCGCGCTGATTCAATATGTATTTTTCCATGCAGATCTTGCGCGAGACGTTATATGCGAGCGCCGCCGCAAGAGAGATGACCAGAAGCAGATAATTCATAGTGTTTCTTCCTTATTTTGTCGTTAACGAACGGTACAATTATACTTCACGGAGGGCGTATTGTCAAGCGTCACGCGGGCGGCGGTGCGGACTTTTTCTTTTTTTCCGTTTCCACGGACATTTTCTCTTTCCGTAATTGAGATTTTCCCGTTTTAATGGTATAATATCCACGTGAAAACGCTCATTTACGGAGGGAAACGGATGAATGGCTGCGGACTGATCGGAGATCGCAAGGCCGTGTGCGGCGGGATAGAAGCCGCGTGGGATTTCGTGTGGGGCCGTCTATTTGACGGGCGCACCTGCATGTTCTACAATTATCAGGTCGGAGACGAGCCGGACGGCGCCGTAAAACACCTGCCGACACCGGAGCACATCCGCGCACTCGTGCCGAATCCCGGCGGCTACGGCACCGGCATGGAAGACTGCATGCTGAACGCCGGGATCATGATGGACGCGGTCGTCTCGCGGTATGAGGCAACGGGAGACGATGCCATGCGAAGCTTCGCTTCCGACGTCTTCCGCGGCATGGAGCTCGGCGCGACCGTGTCCGAAAAGCCGGGTTTCCTTCCCCGCGGCGTCTCGCCTGCCGACTGCCTCAGCCACTACATCGACACCTCAAGGGATCAGTACACCTGCTGGGTCTGGGGCGCGTACAGACTGTATTTTTCCGATCTGTCGGACGACGCGCAGAAGGAGAGCATCAGACGGTGTCTTGCCCGCATGGCGGAAAAGATGGAGTC
>JAKSPW010000015.1 GCA_024404435.1 Clostridia bacterium
GAAGATCATCGAGAGAAAATCTTAAACGAAAGCTCCCTCGACTTCAAGGGCGATGCTCTTTAATTTCCCGGCGGAGTCGATGAGCTGCTCTTTCTCCATGGAGCTGAGCGGAATGTCGAGAACGTGCTCGACTCCGCCCGAGCCGATCACGGCGGGAACTCCGAGGCAAACGTCTTCGAGCCCGTAATGACCCGACACGAGCGTTGATACGGGAAGGATCGTTTTTTCATCCCTCACGATGGAAGTAACGATCCTTTTTGTCGCCTGCGCGATGGCGTAATACGTCGCTCCCTTCGCCTTTATGATGTCGTACGCGCTGTCCCGGACATAATCGAAAATATCGTACAGCTCGTCCATGTCGGCGCACCCGTCGCAGATAGGGCAGTAGTCATCCATGTCGATGCCGGACACGTTCGCACTGCTCCATACGGGGAATTCGCTGTCTCCGTGCTCACCCATGATAAAGGTGTGCACGTTGCGGAAGTCGACGCCGAGATGACGTCCGACGAGGTACTTCATCCGCGCCGTGTCCAGCACCGTGCCGCTTCCGATAACCCGCGAGGCGGGGAAGCCCGACTGCCTCAGGGCGACGTGAGTGAGGATGTCGACCGGATTTGAGACGACGAGCAGGATGCACTCGCCGTTCACTTTTTTGATTTTTTCGATGATGTCTCCGAATACGGCCGTATTGCGGTGGAGCAGATCGATCCTCGTTTCTCCCGGCTTCTGTCCCACGCCCGCTGAAATAATGACGATCGACGCGTCTTTCAGTCCTTCGTAATCGTCGTCATATATCTTCATCGGAGACGTGAAGGGCAGGCAGTGGCTCAGATCCATCGCTTCGCCCTTTGCCTTTTCGCGGTTCGAATCAATGAGGACCATCTCCGAAAACAGTCCGCTTTCCATCAGCGTGTATGCAATGGTGGAGCCGACGAATCCGCAGCCGACTATCCCGACTTTCTTTATATCTGTCATAATTATTTTCTCCTTTCTCCGGACTTATTTTTCCGTTTTTGTTCTTTAAAAATACTAATTGACAATAAAACCTTGACTAAAAACTTCATTTGTGATATACTTAACCAAGATAAGGCAGAGACGGAAAGAAGTAACGGTTTTTTTCACTGAAGAGAGCGTTCGGCCGGTGCAAGAACGTGTGACGGATCCGCGAATACGTTCCCGAGCTGCTTCCCCGAAACAGAGTAGGGGAAGACGGGTGCGCCCGTTACGGCGCTTGTGTTAACGACACAGTAAGGTGCTTATTGCGAGATGAGCACAAATCAGAGGTGGTACCGCAATTATTTGCCCTCTTTCCGTTTGGAAAAGAGGGCTTTATTATTTGTTAATTATTTTCGGAGGATATAAAAATGCAAATCTATGAAGAACTTGTTGCGAGAGGACTTATCGCGCAGGTAACTGACGAGCCTCAGATCAGAGAGCTCGTCAACAACGGCAAGGCTACCTTCTACATCGGCTTCGACTGCACTGCCGACAGCCTTACCGCAGGTCACTTCATGGCTCTCACGCTCATGAAGAGACTCCAGATGGCAGGCAACAGACCGATCGCTCTGATCGGCGGCGGCACCACGATGATCGGTGACCCGTCCGGCAGGACCGATATGAGAAAAATGCTCACCAAGGAAGACATCGCGCACAATGCCGAGTGCTTCAAGAAGCAGATGGAAAGCTTCATCGAGTTCGGCGAGGGCAAGGCGATGATGATCAACAACGCCGAGTGGCTCCTCAACCTCAACTACGTCGAGCTTCTCCGCGAGGTCGGCGCATGCTTCTCAGTCAACAACATGCTGAGAGCAGAGTGCTACAAGCAGAGAATGGAGAAGGGACTCTCCTTCCTCGAATTCAACTACATGATAATGCAGTCGTACGACTTCTACTACCTCTTCCAGCATTACGGATGCAATCTCCAGTTCGGCGGAGACGACCAGTGGTCGAATATGCTCGGCGGCACGGAGCTGATACGCCGCAAGCTCGGTGCTGACGCGAACGCAATGACGATCACGCTCCTCACCGACTCGCAGGGCAAGAAGATGGGCAAGACCGCGGGCAACGCCGTATGGCTCGACCCGAACAAGACGAGCCCGTTCGAATTCTACCAGTATTGGAGAAACGTCGGCGACGCGGACGTTATGAAGTGCATCAGAATGCTAACGTTCCTTCCGCTCGAGCAGATCGACGAGATGGATAAGTGAGACGACAGCCGCATCAATGAGAAGAAGGACATCCTCGCATACGAGCTGACCTCTCTCGTTCACGGAACGGAAGAAGCAGACAAGGCAAGAGAAGTATCGAAATCGCTGTTCGCAGGCGGCGGAGACGACGCCAACATGCCGACGACAGAGATCGACGCGTCTGAGATTCCCGAGGACGGCATCAACATCGTCGACCTCATGATGAAGTGTGAGCTCGCCGCAAGCAAGGGCGATGCAAGACGACTCATCCAGCAGGGCGGTGTCATCGCGAACGAAGTCAAGGTCAATGCTCCCGACGAAAAGTTCACGCTCGACGCTCTGAAAGAGGGAGTCAAGATACGCCGCGGTAAAAAAGTGTTCCACAAGGCGATAGTAAAATAATGAAAAAGTCACCGAAAGGTGACTTTTTTTCATGCCTTTACGGTAAATCGGCAAAAGTTTTTTGTAAACTGTTTATTTTTTTCTCCTTTTATGGTAAAATATAATATAATGGTAAATGTCGGACAAAGGAGCCTCGTGATGGGATTTCGTGAGTTACTGAAAAAAGCGGCACACGCCGTCTCCCCGAGACAGAGGACAACGGCTCTGATTCTCGCCGCGGGAAGCGGAACGAGATTCGGTGAACGCAAGCAGTTCACGGAAATACTCGGAGTTCCCGTGCTTCTCCGCACGGCGCTCACGTTCGATGCCTGCCCGCTTATCGACGAGGTGATCGTCGTAACGGGTGAGGAAGACATCACTTCCTGCCGCGAAATGCTCGAGGGCAGGATAGGGAAGCTTACAAAAGTAGTTGCGGGCGGCGCGACGCGTCAGGAGTCCGCGATGGCGGGACTCGAAGAGGTCGATCCCAAAAGCGATTTTATCGCGATCCACGATGCCGCAAGGTGCCTCGTGACGGTCGACGTGATCGAAAAGGTACTTCACGAAGCCTATGAGACAGGTGCTGCGGCGGCAGCGGAAAAAGCGGTCGACACAGTGAAGTTTGCCGACGGAAACGGTGTCATCACCGAGACCATCGACAGAGATCACGTGTGGCTCATGAAGACGCCTCAGATATTCGACGCGAATATGTACAGAGCCGCCGTTTACAGCGCATACAAGGACAAAGTACCGGTCACCGACGACTGCATGCTCGTCGAGAGACTCGGATTCAGGATAAAAGCCGTGGACTGCGGCAGAGAAAACATCAAGATAACGTACGCCGAGGACAAGATCATTGCCGAGGCAATACTTACTTCCCGCGAGGAGCGGAAAAATTCGGAGGAATAATCAGATGAGGATCGGGCACGGGTATGATGCTCACAGAGTTGAGGCGGGGAAACCTCTCGTTATCGGAGGGGTACCTGTCGAATGTGACTTTGGGCTCATGGCTCATTCCGACGGCGACGTGCTCATACACGCGCTTGCCGACGCAGTGCTCGGTGCCGCGGGACTCCGCGACATAGGGTACTATTTTCCCGATTCATCTGACGACACACTTAAGATGGACAGTCGGATAATACTTGAAGAAGCTTTGTCGAGGGCCCGAAAACAAGGGTTTGAGCTCGACTATGCCGACGTTACCCTGATAGCACAAAAGCCGAAAATGGCGCCTTATATAGATAAGATCAGAGCCTCACTTGCCGACACGATGGGAGTATCTCCCGACAGAGTGAACGTAAAGGCAACCACCGAAGAAAAGATGGGCTTTACGGGACGCGGTGAGGGAATATCCGCACACGCGGTCTGTATTCTTACCGAATAAATGAGGGCACCCTTTCGGGTGCCCGTTTATTTTTAAGCCGCGAGCCGGTCCGTTCGGGTCACGTCCGGTAATTTTTACGTCCTTCGGTACGGCGTGCGGCGGATAATGAGTCGGGAGCAGCCGCCTGACTGCTCAATACCATAATATGACGCGCCGTGCAGTCTGTGAAAGCGGAGCCCGTCGACACGGGCAGCGGAAAAATACGGTTTGAGTCCGTAAACGGAAATTCCGCGTCATTTGCCGACCGATGAAGCAGAAAAAATGTGAGGTAGATAAAATGAAGAAAATAACGATCTCTCCGTCGCTGCTCGCCTGCGACTTCCTTCACCTTGAGGATGAAGTGAAAAGTGCCGTGGCAGCCGGTGCCGGAATGTTCCACGCCGACGTCATGGACGGAGTTTACGTTCCGAATATCAGCTTCGGCTTCGACATAATCAAGTCGATAGTACGCGTTTCCGATATACCCGTTGACGCACATCTGATGATAAAGAAGCCGCAGAACTATATCGACGTTCTGAAAAACGCGGGAGTATACTCCGTGACCGTTCATTCCGACTTTGACTCTCCCGAGCTCGTGAGACGTACGCTTGAGGATATCAAAGCGGCGGGAATGAAGGCGGGTCTCGCCCTCAGGCCGTGCTTCCCGGCGGAAACGGTTCTGCCGTACGCCGACATCTGCGAGATCTTCCTCGTGATGACCGTGGAGCCGGGCTTCGGCGGTCAGAAATTCATGAGCGACATGATCCCGAAGATTCGCGAGATTAAAAAGATCGCCGACGGAGCCGACCACGAGATCTCCGTTCAGGTCGACGGCGGTATCGGTGAGGCGACGATCGGCGCGGTATCCGAGGCGGGAGCCGACAACTTCGTCATCGGAACGGCGTTCTTCAAGGCAGAAGACAGAAAATCCGCAGTCGAAAAATTCATTGAGGCTGCAAAATAATAAACTAAAAAATACTATCCGAAGAAAGGAGTGCATCACATGATCGTAGATATCAGAGAATGCGTGGACATGATCGAAGAATTGCTTGAAAAAAAGGATTACAGATCTCTCCGAAGTACGCTCGCCGATCTCGAGCCCGCAGACGCAGCTGAAGTACTTGACATGATGGATGAAGAAGACATCCCGCTCCTTTTCAGGATACTTCCGAAAGATTTTGCCTCGGATTGCTTCGTTGAGATGGACAGTGACCATCAGATGATGCTCATCACCGCCTTCAGCGATACGGAGCTTGACGAGATCGTCGACGACCTGTTCGTCGATGATACCGTAGACATCATCGAGGAGATGCCCGCCAACGTCGTCAAGAGGATACTCTCTCACGCCGATCCCGAGAAGCGAATGATCATCAACAAGATACTCGCTTATCCTAAGGACAGCGCGGGCGCGATCATGACGACCGAGTACGTGGCGCTCAGAGAGAACATGACCGCCGAGGACGTGTTCAAAAAGATCAAGCGCACGGGCGTCGACAAGGAAACGATCTACACCTGCTACGTTACGACGGACAAGAAAGAGCTCGTCGGCGTCGTGACCGTCAAGGACGTCCTCATGGCGCAGGACGATGACGTGACGGTCGGAGATCTCATGGAGACGCAGATCATCAGCGTCAACACGATGGAGGACAAAGAGGTCGCCGCGAAAATGCTTTCAAAGTACGACTTCCTCGCTCTTCCCGTGGTCGATAACGGAAACCGACTCGTCGGTATCGTCACTTACGACGACGCTATGGACGTCATCGAAAGTGAGGACACAGAGGATATCGAGATCATGGCGGCTATCACGCCTACCGATAAGCCCTACCTCAAGATAGGAGTCTTCGAGACGTGGCTTAAGCGTATCCCGTGGCTGCTGCTCCTCATGTTATCGGCAACTCTCACGAGCAAGATACTCCAGCACTTTGAAACCGCGCTCGCCGCACAGACGGCTCTGATCGCGTTCATTCCGATGCTTATGGATACGGGAGGAAACGCAGGCTCGCAGGTCTCCGTCACCATCATCCGCGGACTCAGCCTCGGTGAGATCGAGCTGCGCGACATACTTCGCATAATCTGGAAGGAGCTTCGCGTCGCGCTTCTCTGCGGCACGGTCCTTGCGATTTTCAATCTCGGCAAGATGATGCTCATCGACAACGTCACCTTTGAAACGGCTCTCGTCGTATGCCTGACGCTCATCGCAACTGTCACGACGGCAAAGCTCATCGGCGGAACGCTCCCGATACTCGCAAAAAGCATAGGCTTTGACCCTGCGGTCATGGCAAGTCCGTTCATCACGACGATCGTCGACGCACTGTCGCTTATCGTATATTTCAGGATCGCATCACTCATACTCGTAATGTAAATTTATTTTAAGGAGGACATATATATGGAAGACGGAAAAATGAAAGAAATCTGGGGAAACGTGAAAACAGGCGCGAAGAGCGCGGCAAAATTCACGGCAGAAAAGACGTCCGAGCTCGCTGAGATCACAAAGCTGAAATACGCGATCCACAGCGCAAAGTCGAAGCTCGAAAAGTGCTACACGGAGCTCGGCAGACTCGACTATGACAAGTCGAAGACCGGCGACGATCACGCTGACGAAGTGGTCACGCTCATCATGCAGATCGACAAGCACCTCGACGACATCAGCAAGCTGACTGCGGAGATCGAGGAAGTCAAGGCAAAAAAGGCCGAGGCTGAAGAAACAGAAGAATAAAAAAAGAGACCACCGACGGTGGTCTCTTTTTTCAGAATTTCTTTTTCAGTTCGTCCTTGATGTCGGTTTCTTCCCACGGAGTGCCGAGGTCCTCGCGTCCCATGTGGCCGTAAGCGGCGAGGTCGCCGTAGATCGGGCGGCGAAGTCCGAATCTCTTGATGATCGCAGCCGGTCTCATGTCGACGAGCTCGCAGAGTGCCTCGGAGATCGCCTCATCGGTGACACCGTCTCTTGCCGTGCCGAAGGTATCGGTCATGACGGAAACGGGGCGTGCAACACCGATCGCGTAAGCAAGCTGGACCTCGCATTTTTTTGCGAGTCCCGCCGCAACGACGTTCTTGGCGAGGTATCTTGCGAGATATGCCGCGGAACGGTCGACCTTCGTCGGGTCCTTGCCCGAGAATGCTCCGCCGCCGTGGCGTGAGTATCCGCCGTAGGTATCAACGATTATCTTTCTGCCGGTGAGTCCGCTGTCCCCCATCGGTCCGCCGACTACGAAACGTCCCGTCGGGTTGACGTAGATCTTTGTTTCTCCGTCGATGAGGGAAACGTCGACTGTCGTTTTAATAACGTTTTCTATAATTTCTTCTCTGATCTGTTCGAGCGTGACCTTATCGTCGTGCTGAGAAGAAACGACTATCGTGTCGACTCTCACGGGACGGTCACCGTCGTACTCTATCGTGACCTGCGTCTTTCCGTCCGGACGGAGGTAGGGGAGAGTACCCTTCTTTCTGACTTCCGTCAGCTTTTTCGCGAGCTTGTGCGCAAGTGCGATGGGAAGCGGCATCAGCTCGGGAGTCTCGTCGCACGCGAAGCCGAACATCATGCCCTGGTCGCCCGCACCGGTGTCGAGGCCGTCGGTGTCCTCACCCGATTTCGCCTCGCTTGATTTGTCGACGCCGAGCGCGATGTCGGGGGACTGCTCGTGGATCGAGCTGATTACGGCGCAGGTATTGCCGTCAAAGCCGTATTTTGCGCGGTCGTAGCCGATACCGACGACGGTATCGCGCACGATCTGCTGAAAATCGACGTAGGAGGACGTCGTGATCTCACCCATTATGGACACGATGCCCGTCGTGCAGGTCGTTTCGCACGCAACACGCGCCATCGGGTCCTGTCTCAGTATCTCGTCGAGTATTCTGTCGGAGATCTGGTCACAGATCTTGTCGGGATGTCCTTCCGTCACGGATTCTGATGTAAATAATTTCTTCATTTTCTCTCCTTTTCTATCGGAGTCCTGATGAAAAAGGCCTCATTTTCTCGGGCGTGCCCGACAAAATGAGGCGATTTTAACTCATCTGTCAGGAATTGGCACCTTGTCTCACGATAGGTTGCCGGGCGTCACAGAGCCAGTCTCTCAGCCACTCTCGATAAGTGATATTTTGTTTTTACGGGTATATTTTAACACATTTTGGTGTTTTTTGCAATAGTTTTGCGGAAAATCACGCGAAGTTGAACGATCCGTCAAGTCCGGTGAAGAAGTAAACGAGCGCGGCGACTGCGACGAGGACGGCACAGACGATGATGATGACTGTCCTTTTCGGAGTCTTTCTGCTTTTACCGATCTCCGCATGAATGAATCCGGCTTTCGTGAGCGCGACCGTTATCGGCGCGTAAAGAACGAAGGTAAGTGCCGCATTGAAGACGGCTTTCGTCAGGTTGAACGGCAGGAACAGCGTCGGGATCATCTTGCCGACGGCTTCCACGGACACGTTCATATAGTACGGAGTTATAAGAAGATTTGCAGCCATCATGACCGCGGTCATCGATACGACGGATGCCGCCATTGCGATGATCGCCGTTGATACCTTTCTCCGCTTATAATAGATGAGGCTTCCTACACAGACGAATGCGGTACTCGACAGTACGTTCATGATGAAGCCGTAGATGCCGGTCGAGCCGATCGTGACAGCCTCGATAAGAGACACGATAAGCACCATCGCAAAGCCGTAAAGAGGCCCGAACATCATGGCTCCGACCGTCATGAAGGCGTCTTTAAGATCGAAGGTCAGAAAGCCGGCCTTGAAATGAAAGAGCACGCACGCGACGTAGGCGAGGGCAGAGAAGAGCCCGACTGCGGCGATGGTTTTAATTTTATTCGAATTACGAGTGGTTTTTGACATGGTTTTTCTCCTCTTATATTATGTGAGGGAGAAACAAAAAATCCCGATAGAATCGGGAATGCGCAAAGCGCTTTTGATTCTTCTCTCATCCGGACTCTGACCGTCGGTACGGGAATCTCACCCGTTCGGCTCCGTTTGGAGTTCGTGGACTATACCACCGGTAAGGAATTTCACCTATCCCCGAAAAATATTTTTTACCTCTGCCTGTCATAAGACAGGCAGAGGTATTTTTGAGAAATTACTCAGCGATATCAGCAACGACGCCGGAACCGACTGTTCTGCCGCCTTCACGGATAGCAAAACGAAGTCCCTTTTCGATTGCGATAGGAGTGATGAGCTCAACGTTCATGTCGACGTGGTCGCCGGGACGGCACATTTCAACGTCAGCAGGAAGAGAGATCGTACCGGTAACGTCTGTGGTTCTGAAGTAGAACTGCGGTCTGTAACCGGAGAAGAACGGCTTCTGACGTCCGCCTTCTTTTTCAGTCAGAACGTAAACCTGACCTGTGAACTTTGTGTGCGGGTTGATCGTACCGGGCTTGCAGAGAACCTGTCCACGCTCGATAGCTTTCTTGTCGATACCGCGGAGAAGAAGACCGACGTTGTCGCCTGCTTCAGCGGAGTCAAGGAGCTTATGGAACATTTCAACACCCGTGATAACGGTTGTCTTTCTCTCTTCTGTCAGACCGATGATCTCAACGTTGTCGGACATCTTGACTGTACCACGCTCAACTCTACCTGTAGCAACCGTACCACGACCTGTGATGGAGAAAACGTCCTCAACAGGCATCAGGAACGGGAGGTCAGCCTTTCTGTCAGGCGTCGGGATGTAGCTGTCAACAGCGTCCATGAGTTCATGGATGGAAGCGTACTCGGGAGCGTTCGGATCTGTGGAAGTGCAGTCAAGAGCAACACGTGCAGAACCGCGGATGATCGGAATATCGTCGCCCGGGAAATCGTACTCGGAGAGGAGGTCACGGACTTCCATCTCAACGAGCTCGAGGAGTTCGTCATCGTCAACGAGGTCAGTCTTGTTCATGTAAACGACCATTGCGGGAACGCCGACCTGACGAGCGAGCAGGATGTGCTCACGAGTCTGCTGCATAGGACCGTCGGATGCAGCGACAACGAGGATAGCGCCGTCCATCTGAGCAGCACCGGTGATCATGTTCTTGACATAGTCAGCGTGACCGGGGCAGTCAACGTGTGCGTAGTGGCGGTTTTCTGTCTCGTACTCAACGTGTCTGGTGTTGATTGTGATACCACGAGCTCTCTCTTCGGGAGCGTTGTCGATCTGGTCGTATGCCATGAATTCGATGTTGCCGTTGCCGAGAGAAAGTGTCTTTGTGATGGCTGCAGTAAGGGTTGTCTTACCGTGGTCAACGTGACCGATGGTACCAATGTTTACGTGGGGCTTAGTGCGCTCAAATTTTGCCTTTGCCATGGATAAATCCTCCTAAAAATTTTTTTATTTTTTCTTGATTCTTCTTTAGTTTCCTCTTGCCTTGATGACGGTTTCCATAATGGACTTCGGAACTTCATTGAAGTGTGAGGGCTGCATCGTGTACTGAGCACGGCCCTGTGACTTCGAACGGAGGTCTGTAGCATAACCGAACATCTCGGACAGCGGAACGAATGCATTGATCTCTGTAGCGCCGTTTCCGGGCTCCATAGATGAGATCTGACCGCGGCGGGAGTTGAAGTCTCCGATAACGTCGCCGAGGTACTGATCGGGGGTGATCGTCGTGACCTTCATGATAGGCTCCGTAAGAACGGGGTCTGCAAGTCTCATGGCTTCCTTGAAAGCCATGGAGCCGGCGATCTTGAACGCCATTTCGGAAGAGTCGACCTCGTGGTACGAGCCGTCGTAAAGTGTGACCTTTACGTCAACTACGTTGTAACCTGCGAGAACGCCGCTCTGCATAGCGCCCTGAATACCCTGGTTGACAGGCTCGATATATTCCTTCGGAATGGAGCCGCCGACCGTGGCATTGATGAATTCATAACCTTTACCGGGCTCATTGGGCTCGATAATGATCTTGACGTGACCGTACTGACCGGAACCGCCGGACTGACGCTTGTACTTGCACTCGTGGTCTACGCGACGGCGAATGGTTTCCTTGTATGCGACCTGCGGCTTACCGATGTTTGCCTCTACCTTGAATTCGCGGAGAAGTCTGTCCACGATGATCTCAAGATGAAGCTCACCCATTCCGGCAATAATGGTCTGGCCTGTCTCTTCGTCGGTGTAGGTTCTGAACGTGGGGTCTTCCTCAGCAAGCTTTGCAAGACCGATGCCCATCTTTTCCTGACCGGCGCGTGTTTTAGGCTCGATGGCGACTCTGATGACGGGCTCCGGGAATTCCATGGATTCAAGGATTACGGGAGACTTTTCGTCACAGAACGTGTCACCGGTCGTCGTGTACTTCGTTGCAACGACGGCGGCGATGTCGCCGGCATAGCAGGTCTCGAGGTCCGTTCTGTCGTTTGCGTGCATCTGGACCATGCGTCCGAAACGCTCGCGCTTACCCTTTGTAGAGTTGAAAACGGTCGAACCTGCGTCAACAGAACCCGAGTAAACTCTGAAGAAGCAGAGCTTTCCGACATACGGGTCTGTCATGATCTTGAATGCGAGAGCAGAGAAGGGCTCCTCGTCAGAGGCATGTCTGTCTTCTTCATCTCCCGTGTCGGGGTTGACACCCTTGATAGCAGGGATGTCGGTCGGAGCGGGCATATAGTCGATGACTGCATCGAGCAGCTTCTGCACGCCCTTGTTTTTATAAGACGTACCGCATACGACGGGAACGATTTTGTTTGCGATCGTTGCCGCGCGGAGTGCGACTTTGAGTTCGTCTACCGAGATCTCTTCACCTTCGCAGTACTTATCGAAGAGAGCCTCATCGGTCTCGCAGATGGCTTCGACCATCGCTTCGCGATACTGAGTTGCCTTTTCGAGCATGTCTGCGGGGATAGGCTCAACGCGCATATCCCTTCCGAGATCGTCGTAGTAGATATCCGCTTCCATGGCCATAAGGTCGATGATACCTCTGAAGGTCTCTTCCTTACCTATCGGAAGCTGGATCGGTATGGCATTCGCCTTGAGACGTTCTTTCATCATGTCGACGACGTGATAGAAATCGGCGCCCATGATGTCCATCTTGTTGACGTAAGCCATTCTCGGTACTCCGTACTTGTCAGCCTGTCTCCAGACTGTCTCCGACTGAGGCTCTACGCCGCCTTTGGCGCAGAGGACCGTGACGGAGCCGTCAAGCACTCTGAGCGAACGTTCGACTTCAACGGTGAAGTCAACGTGACCGGGTGTATCGATGATATTGATTCGCGTATTTTTCCAGTAGCAAGTCGTAGCTGCAGAAGTGATCGTGATGCCTCTCTCCTGCTCCTGCTCCATCCAGTCCATCGTTGCGGCGCCTTCGTGAGTCTCGCCGAGCTTATGGGTTTTACCAGTATAGAACAGGATACGCTCTGTCGTTGTCGTCTTACCGGCGTCGATGTGAGCCATGATGCCGATATTTCTGGTACGCTCAAGTGAATATTCCCTTGGCATATACTAATATTATTCTCCTTTACCGGACCTTTGCTTGAAAAACGGGTACGATCAATATCTGAAATGAGCAAACGCCTTGTTGGCTTCTGCCATTCTGTGCATATCTTCCTTTTTCTTGAAGGCTCCACCGGCGCTGTTCTTAGCGTCCATGATTTCGCCTGCAAGTCTTTCTGCCATCGTTCTCTCACTTCTGGAGCGTGAGCAACCGACGAGCCAACGCAGACCGAGCGTCTGGCGTCTCTCGGGTCTTACTTCGATCGGAACCTGATAGTTGGAACCGCCGATACGACGAGCTTTGACTTCAAGAACGGGCATGATATTTTCGAGTGCATCGTTGAATGCTTCCAGCGGGCTTGAACCCAGCTTTTCCTCGATGATTGCAAATGCATCGTAGACGATCTTCTGTGCAACGCCCTTCTTACCGTCGTACATTACGTTGTTGATAAGCTTTGTAACGACCTTGGAATTGTACATAGGATCCGGTAATACATCTCTTTTGGATATCTGACCTCTTCTCGACACTGTTCTTCCCTCCTTCATTAAATTTATGATATCACAGGTACTCGAAAGAAATCCTTTCGTATGCGTCGTGCTGTCAGAATAGAAAAACATTTATTGCTGAACAGCGGTGACACATTTTTTTGGGGAAAGCGCGTTAATTATTTCTTCTTAGCACGCTTTGCGCCGTACTTTGAACGGCTCTGGTTACGGTTTGCGACGCCCTGAGCGTCGAGTGTGCCGCGGATGATGTGGTAACGTACACCGGGAAGGTCACGTACTCTTCCGCCGCGGATCAGAACGACAGAGTGCTCCTGAAGGTTATGACCGATACCGGGAATGTAGCATGTAGCTTCCATACCGTTGGTAAGTCTGACTCTGGCGATTTTACGAAGAGCTGAGTTAGGCTTCTTCGGCGTCGTCGTTGTGACCTTCGTGCATACTCCGCGCTTCTGAGGGCTGCTCTGATCTGTAGCGCGGTTCTTCAGTGTGTTGAAGCCCTGCTGCAGTACCGGGGATTTCGACTTGTAGGTCTTGTCCTGTCTGCCCTGTCTTACGAGCTGATTGAGTGTAGGCATGTTTTTCCTCCGTTTCTTCAGAAATAAATGTTTTTCGCGGCAAAAAGAGATGACTTGCCGCAGAATTGTTCACCAAAATGGGCATAGTTATACACTTATCCCCATAGGCGTACAGTTTATTATAGCATTTCAAAATTGCTTTGTCAAGCGGAAAATAATATTTTTTCTATATAATATAGATGTTTTTTAAAAAAACATCCCGTAGAATCAAATCCACGGGATGTTACGCTATTTCCCATAATAAGGAGAACTTTGATAACCTGTTTTTTGTAGTTTGCGAATCTTTTTGTCTAATATGGCAGTCATAGTTCTTTTGAACAGCTTTTTTTGACCAAATATTTTGACAAACGTAGGACTTACTGAATAGTAGAATCTGATAAATGCTCGTC
>JAKSPW010000150.1 GCA_024404435.1 Clostridia bacterium
CGCACGGCGAAATATTTCATTAAAAACGCGGACGGCACGACGACATTCCGCTCGGGAGACATCGGTTATTACAACGAAAACGGCGACCTCGTCTACGTCAACCGCCGCGACCGCATGGTCAAGATCAGCGGGCAGAGAGTCGAGACGCAGGAGGTCGAGGCGTGCCTGCTTAAAGTCCCCGGCATTTCCGAGGCAGCCGTGAAGGCGTTCGAGGACGCGGACAAACAGACGTATATTGCCGCCTTCTACGCCGAAAAAACTCCCGTCGGGGAGGAAAAACTGAGAGCGGTGCTCTCGGAAAAGCTCGCGCCCTACATGATACCGCGTTACTTCGTGAAGCTCGACGAGCTTCCGAAGACCGTCAACGGCAAGGTCTCCGTAAAGTCGCTTCCCGCGCCGAGCGCTGCGGCTTTCAAGACGGATTACGCGCCGCCGGAAACGGAAAAAGAGAAAATCCTGTGCGAGGCGTTTGAAAAAGTGCTGAAATGCGGAACAGTCGGCGTAAATGACGACTTCTTCCGTCTCGGCGGAGACTCGCTCAAGATACTCTCGCTCATAAAAGAGGCGGACGGACTCGGACTTACGCCCGAAACCGTGCTCACTGCGAAAACTCCGGGAGAGATCGCGGCGGCGTGCAAGGGAGAAAAGGCTCCCGATTATAAGAAATACGGAGATATCCCGGCGGAGTGCAGGCTGAGCGCCATCGGAGAGGGAGTCTACCTCGACTGCGTTGCCACGCCGGAGTCAACGGCGTACAACATAGCCGTGGAAATGAAGCTCCCGCGCGGCACGGATGAAGCCCGCTTCATCGAGACTGTGAAGACCGTGGCAAGTCATCACAAGTCGCTGTTCGTGACCGTCGACGCGCCGGACGGCGAGCCGAAAATGTATTATCACGACGACTTTGAAGTCGACGTTCCCGTGAAGAACGTACCCGACCTCGAAGAGGAGAGACGCGCCTTCGTCAGACCGTTCGACCTTGCTCGCGGACCGCTTTACCGCTTCGAGCTCTGCCGCACCGTCGACGGGCTCGTGTTCCTCTATGACGTCCACCACATCATCTTCGACGGCACTTCCGTCGACGTTTTCGCGCGCCAGATCGCGACCGTCTACGACGGAGGCAATTGCCCCGATGAGGAGCTGACGCTCTTTGATGTGGCGCGGAGCGAGGAGGAGCTTGTAAGCGCGGCAAAATACGAGGAAGATCTCGCATATTATGAGGAAAAATTTGCCGATGCCGACGTTGACGGAAGACCCGTCTCCGACGTGGTCACGGACTGCGGCTTCGGCGAGAGGGAAGAGTCTGCTTTCATCGTTTCCACCGAGGGCAGAGTCTCGGTACGGGACGTAAAAGAGTACGCGGCATCCCGCGGCGTGACTGAAAACGCCGTGATGATGGCGGCTTTTGCGTACGCATTCGCAAAATTCAACGGAACCGAGTCGAGCTCCTTCGCGGCAGTACACAACGGCAGAAAAAGCGCCGCGCTCTCTGAAACGACGGGCATGTTCGTGCGCACGATGCCGATGTATTTCGAATTCAACGAGGACATGAAGGTCTCCGACTTCGTGAAGTCCGTCGGCGACGGATTCTATGAGACAAAGCACAGAGACGCTGTCCCGTTCACGCACCTCGCCGGCAAATTCGGCGTATCGACCGCTGTCTCGTACATATTCCACGGTGAGCTGTTCGAGGGCTTTGACATGGAGGGCGGCAAGCTCGTCCCGAAGCTCTTCGAGGTCGGCGAAAGTCTGTGTGACCTTGACGTCATGGTCATGAAGACGGGAGATCACTACGAACTGATGGCCCACTTCCGCCGCAACGTCTACACGGAGGACCTTATCCGTTCTCTTGCGGACATCTTCACCGAGACGGCGCGCGGGATGCTGACGGCGGATAAACTCTCAGACATCGGACTCGTTTCCGGCTCCGCACGCGCCGCACTTGATAATTTCAACCGCACGGAAACCCCGTATGAAGACAAAAAGACCGTCGTCGAGCTTTTCCGCGAGCAGGCGAAAAAGACACCGTTGGCGTACTGCGTCGTCTGCGGCGGCAGAAAATATACCTACGCCGAAACGGATGAGATAACAGACAGACTTGCCGGGCATCTCGTCTCCATCGGCCTCGGGCGCGAAAGCGTCGTCGGCGTGCTGATCCCGCGGTGCGAGCACATGGTGCTCTCGTCTCTCGGCGTGCTTAAGGCCGGGGCGGCGTACATGCCGCTCGATCCCTCGTACCCGCCCGAAAGACTTAACCTCATGATGCGCGATTCGGGAGCTGCGGCACTCATTTACGACCCGTCGCTCGCGGATGTGATCACCGACGATTTCAAGGGAGTCCGCGTCACGACGGACGAGGTTATGAGCCTGCCCGAAAACACGGCAACACTGCCGACACCGGGAGTGCACGACCTCTTTGTCATGCTCTACACCTCCGGCTCGACGGGTATCCCGAAGGGCGTCATGTTCGAGCATAATAACGTTATGGCGATGATACACTGGGTGGCAAAGTATTACGAAGTCGACGAGAACTCGGTATTTGCTCATTACCCGAGCTACGGCTTCGACGCACACACCTACGACCTCTACACGTCGCTGATATCGGGCTCGGTATTACACATAATCACCGAGGACATCAGGCTCGATTTTCTTGCGCTGAGAAAATATTTCAACGAAAACGGAATAACCCACACGACGATGACGACTCAGATCGGCAGACAGTTCGCTTCGATGAGCGGACTCGAAACGCTGAAGTACGTCACGGTCGGCGGCGAGAAGCTGACGCCTCCCGAGGCGAAGAACGGCATCGTGATCGTCAACGCCTACGGCCCGACTGAGGGCACTGTCGTCACGAGCGCGTTCAAGGTCGACAAAGCCTACCGCGACGTGCCGATCGGCAAGCCCGTCGACAACCTCAAGGGCTACGTCGTCGACCGGACGGGAAGACTTCTGCCTCCGGGCGCGGTCGGTGAGCTGTGGATCTCCGGCCCGCACGTCACGAGAGGATATCTCAACCGCCCCGAAAAGACCGCGGAAGCGTACGGCGAGAACCCGTTCACGGACGAGGCGGGGTACGAGAGAGTCTACCGCACGGGCGACGTCGTCAGATTCATGTGCGACGGCAATCTTCAGTTCGTCGGCAGACGCGACGCGCAGGTCAAGGTCAGAGGCTTCAGGATCGAGCTTACGGAGATCGAGGAGGTCATCCGCCGCTTCGAGGGCATAAAGGACGCTACCGTCGCCGCATTTGACGACCCCGCAGGCGGCAAATTTGTCGCTGCCTATGTCGTCTCCGACGGAGAGGTGGACGTCACTGCACTCGAAGACTTTATCAGAAACGAAAAACCGCCGTACATGGTTCCTGCCGTTACGGTGCAGATAGACGAGATCCCGCTGACTCAGAACGGGAAAGTAAACAAAAGGGCGCTGCCGCTCCCCGAAAGAAAGACTTCCGACACGACGCCTCCCGAAAACGCGACACAGCAGAAGATATTCGACGTGATCGCGGGCGTGATCGGTCACGGCTCGTTCGGTATCGACTCCGATGTTTATGATTCGGGACTTACGTCGATCGGCGCGGTCAAGCTGAACGTCGCGCTCGCCGAAGCCTTCGACGTCGCCATCAGGATCGCCGACATCAAGGCAAATCCGACGGTACGTCTCCTTGAAAAGTTCATCGCGGTTCAGACACCCGCCGAGGAATACGGGATATTTGACGATTATCCGATCACGGAGACGCAGAGCGGCATCTTCATCGAGTGCATGAGCGCACCCGACACGACGATGTATAACATCCCGCTTCTGATGAAGCTCGGTGACGGCGTTGACGTCGAAAAGCTCGCCGAAGCGGTAAAAGCGACGATAAATGCCCATCCTTACGTCAAAACAAGACTCCATACCGATAAAGACGGCAGCGTGCGTGCACAGCGCCGCGACGGTGCAGACGTAACGGTGAACGTCGTAAAGTGCGACGAGCTTCCCGGCACCGCGAAGCTCGTTCAGCCGTATAAGCTTCTCGGCGACGATCTTTACAAGGTAAATATTTTCGACACTTCCGCCGGGAAGTACCTCTACATGGACTTCCATCATATAATCTCCGACGGCACGTCGGAGGCGATACTTCTCCGCGACGTTGACCGTGCCTATGTCGG
>JAKSPW010000151.1 GCA_024404435.1 Clostridia bacterium
GCGGGGAAGGGGGACCACGAAGTGGGGGATGAGGAGAATACCGTCTGAAGCGGCTGATTTGATGCACAACTGCGCCGTGTCCTCCTCATCCGGCTCGTAAACTCGCCACCTTCCCCGGCGGGGAAGGCAAATTAAATGAACGTCTTCTCAAGAAAATATCGTAAAGCCAAATCCGCACGAACGGGAGAATTTTATTCTCCTCTGAAAACAAAAAAAGCGCGGGAACACCGCACCATTACCAATATATACCAATTTCTTCAAAGTTTTTGAGAGAGCGCGAGAGAACTTTTTTGGAAAGTTCTCTCGCAAATTATTATTTTTAATCCCCGATCGGCTCTTTGCCGCAGATGGCTGTCAGAAGAGCCTGCAGATCGTCGTTGTCCACGTATTCAAGCTGAATGACCTTCTTTTTCGGCGTGTCGATGATCCGGCAGCGGCGGCTCAGCGTCTCCGTCACCTTGTTCTCAAGATCGGACAGATAGTCCACTTTCGTCCTGACGGGAGCCGTCTTTTCCTCATCCGGCGCTTTGTTCGCCGCCTTTACGGCAGATTCCACCTCGCGCACCGAAAGCTCCTTTTCGACCGCCCTCTGCGCGAGAGCGAGCGTTTTCGATTTGTCGCGCAGACCGAGAAGCGCGCGCCCGTGACCGGCACTCAGCTCGCCGGAAACGATGAGCGAGACGACGTCGTCGGGCAGATCGAGCAGCCTCAGCGAGTTTGCCACCGCGCTGCGGCTCTTTCCGACCTCGGAGGCGATCTCCTCCTGCGTCAGCGAGTATTTTTTCATCAGATCCGCATATCCCTGCGCCTCTTCATAGGGATTCAGGTCTTCCCTCTGCAGATTTTCGATCATGGCAAGCTTTGCCGCCGTGACCTCGTCAGCCTCGACCACGACCGCCGGTATTTCCACGAGTCCCGCGGGCTTCGACGCTCTCCAACGGCGCTCGCCTGCGATTATTTCATACATCCCGTTCTTCGACTCGCGCACGAGGATCGGCTGCAGAACACCGTTCGCCGCAATGGATTCGGCAAGACTTTCAAGCGCTTCGCGGTCAAAATTCTGCCTCGGCTGATCGTTTTTCGGCTCAATCTGTGAGAGTCGTATCGTCGAAATTCCGCCGTTTGAGCCCTCTTCTACCGAATTTTCATCGAAAATTATGTCAAGTCCGCGTCCGAGACCCTTGTTTTTGCCCATTTTTTCCTTCCTTTCAGCCCAAAGTGCGGCGGATGAGCTCCTCGGCGACTTCCATGTACGCCTTGGGGCCCTTCGAATACTTGTCGTGATAATTGATCGGCTCTCCGAATCCCGGAGCCTCCGAGACCGTCACGTTGCGCGGGATCGGCGTCGAAAACAGCTTGTCGCTGTAATATTTCTTGATCTCCGACATTACCTGCGCCGACAGATTCAGCCTGCCGTTGTGCATCGTGATGAGGATGCCCGTGATCCCGAGTCCATCGTTGTATATCTGCTTTACGCGTTTGATCGAGATCATCAGCTGCGAGAGCCCTTCGAGCGCGAAATATTCGCACTGAAGCGGGATGATTACCCCGTTTGCCGCCGTCAGAGCGTTGATCGTCAGCATTCCGAGCGACGGCGGACAGTCGATCATCACGTAATCGTACTCTTCCCCGAGCTTTTCGATGAAGTCCTTAAGCTTTCTCTCCCTCTTTTCAAGGTCTACGAGATCGATCTCCGCCCCCGCGAGGTTGATCGTCGAGGGAACGATCGAAAGATTCTTGAATTTCGTCTCTACGATGCATTCCGACGGGTCCGTGCCGTAGATGAGGACGTCGTAGCTCGTTTTTCCTGCTTTTTTCTTGCTTATGCCGAGCCCGCTCGTCGAATTGCCCTGCGGATCGCAGTCGAAAAGAAGCACCTTGTATCCTTTTTCGGCGACGCAGGAAGCGAGATTTATCGCGGAGGTCGTCTTTCCGACTCCGCCCTTCTGGTTCGCAAACGTGATAACGTAAGGTTTTGTCATTTTATACCCCAAACTTTGTCGTTGTGAGTATATTATAACATATAAACCTGCCTTTCACAAGAATTTTTGCCGAAATTGTTTCACGTGAAACAAAAATCCGTCGTTTTCCGCCGAGAGCGAATGTTTCACGTGAAACATTTTTGCTTCACGGTTATCTCTATGACGGTCGTGCCGTCCGACTCCGTGCGCCGTTCTTCGATATCTATCCCGCAGCTTCGCACCGATTCGACAGCCTTGTCTATCGAATTGAAGAAAAGACGCAGGTCGCGCGAGAGCAGCTTCCGCCTGAGCGGAGATCCGAGCTTTTCCGCGCGGCGAGACGACTCTGACTTCACTTTTTCGCGCAGATACTCCTCCACGTACTCTTCCGCCGCGGCGACGTTCATCTTCCTCTTTATGAATTCTCCGAGAACGGTACTTCTGTCCGCATCTGCTATCCTGAGCAGCGCCCTCGCGTGTCTCTCCGAAAGCCCGTTTTCGATGACCTGCCGTCTCTGCTCCTCGTCAAGCTTCAGAAGGCGCAGCTTGTTCGCGACGTATGATTGACTGCACGAGAGGTGCGCCGCCGCCGTCTCTTGCGTGATGCGGCAGACCTCGATGAGCGAGCGGATCGCCTCTGCCTCCTCAAACATGTCGAGATCCTCCCTCTGCAGGTTTTCGATGACGGCAAGCTCGGCTGAGTCCGTATCGGTCGCTTCGCGGATTATGCACGGAACGGTGTCAAGTCCCGCGATGGCGGCGGCGCGGAGCCGTCTCTCGCCTGCGATAAGCTCGTATTTGCCATCCTGTCGCCTCACGATGAGCGGCTCGAGAATACCGTGACGGCTGACGCTGTCCGCAAGAGCGCCGAGCGCCTTGTCGGAGAACACGTGCCGCGGCTGCGACGGATTCGGCAGGATCTCGTCATTTTTCAGCCAAATTACCGGGCTTGCGGCAAGCGTAAAGCCGCCCCGGCCCTGATTTTTCATTTTTTCTTCCATTTTCAGCTTCCTCCGGTGTTTTTTATTATGATAGCACGGGGGCGGCGCGAAGAGTGGGGAAATATGAAAAAAGGCAGAAAATGGGAATAATAGCATTGAGCATTGAGCATTGAGCGTTGAGCCTTAAGTCTTAAGCCTTAAGCCTTAAGCGTCCGCTTTACCGGAGCCTCCCCTTGAGGACGCAAGGGGAGGTGTCTGCGGACGCAGACGGAAGGGATTTGAAAGCGAACAGAAAGACAATCCTTCAGTCAGCAACGCCGCGAACCCCAAAACCTCGCTTCGCTCGATTTTGGGAACCCCGGCCGCTGACAGCTCCCTTTACACAAGGGAGCCTCGTGAAAACGCACGTGAATGCCTCATGAAATGTCGCAAAGTATAGGCTGCACGAAAATCAATTTGAACAGCCGTGCCGTTTGTTGCCTCCCTCCGGGAGGGAGGTGGCGAGCCTGCGAGCCGGAAGGAGCCTGCGGCACGAAAAATTTGCGTTCGCGTCAGATCAGCGCCCGCGCTCTCCTTCACCCGCCACGCCGCGAACCCCAAAACCTCGCTTCGCTCGATTTCGGGAACCCCGGCCGCGGGAGCTCCCTCCCGGAGGGAGCCTCGGAAAAGCGTTCGTCTTGCCGGAGCCGACGGAAGGGATTTGATACGGAAGGAGCGTGCCCTTTGAAGTGCTTTATCCTCCCCTGCGGCGTTTTATACACAGCCTCAGAATGATGGATGACAAAAAAATGAAAAAAAGTATTGACATAATTTATTCATATTGTTATAATAGTATTGTGTAATATTGTCCGCTGGAACGGATAAATAACGTAAGGAGAAAATCATGAAAAAAATCATCGGCATCCTCATTGCAGTGATGATGGTCGCCTCTCTGGCAATCGTCACAAGTGCAAGCGCATTCAACCCCGCAGGCGGCTGCAAAACTGAATTCAAAGTCTACAAGGCAGACCCGTCCGTCGTAGTAAAAGACGGTATCATCGGCGAAGGTGAGTACCGCGAGATCGAAGTAAGCTACGACGTCGACCTGACCGACCTCATGTTCGGTTACGAGAACGCAGCCGAGTACATGAAGTGCGAAGAGTTCCTTCCGAACGTTCACTTCTATTCTTCATGGGACGAAGTCCACGGCGTTAACTTCGCTATCAAGGCTACTCTTCTCGAGACGCCCT
>JAKSPW010000152.1 GCA_024404435.1 Clostridia bacterium
TATAGTCTTTTCTCACGCGCCTCTGCACAATGAAGGCGTCTTCGGCACGGAGGGAACGGGATATCTCGCCGCCGGAGGCAGGCTCCGCCGCTTCATCCGTGAGAACGGTATCTCTCTTACCGTCGCCAACGGAGAAAACTCCGCCGAGGGCAACGGGATCACGCCCACCTCGGCACGCGAGCTGCTCGACGCCGGAGTCGACGTCATCACGGGCGGCAACCATACGTTCAGAAAGAAAAATATTTTCACCCTCCTCGACGACGGCACGAATCTCATCCGCCCCGCCAACGTTCCGCCCGCTTCCCCCGGGATCGGGTACGTGACGGTGGACGTTTTCGGCTTCAGGATACTCGTTCTGAACCTCATCGGGCAGGTGTTCATCGACATCCATGCCGCATCTCCCTTCGATTGCCTCGACCGCGTGCTGGAGAGCGAAAAGGGCAGATACGACGCGGTGATCGTTGACGTTCACGCGGAGGCGACGAGCGAAAAGCTCGCGCTCGCGAGATACGCCGACGGCAGAGTCTCCGCCGTTGCCGGAACTCACACCCATATCCCCACCTCGGACGTCTGTGTGCTGCCGGGCGGCACGGGATATATCACCGATCTCGGCATGTGCGGCTCGCACTCGGGCATCATCGGCGTCACGACGGAGGCGATACTGCACAGATTCCGCTCGGTCACTCCCGTGACCTTCGAGCCGTCGGCCGGCGACGTGTCGGCAGAGGGCGCGATCTTCGAGATCGAGCTCCCGTCGGGCAGATGCCTCGGTGCCGAACAGATAAAGTTCTGAAAAGAGGATAGTAAATTGACAGAAAAGACCCTGACCGCCGCGGAAGTATTTCAGATACCCGCCGCGTCCCTCGCATATCTCGGCGACGCCGTCCTCGAGGTGCTCGTGCGCGAGGCACTCGTAAGGCGGAACGCAAAAAATCCGAGCGTCGAAAGCCTCATGTACGTCACCGCACCTAAGCAGTCGGACGCCGTGGAGAGGATACTGCCTCATCTCACGGAGGAGGAGAGCGACGCGTTCAGAAGAGGCAGGAACTGCGTCCATTCCGGCGTGCCGAAGCATGCGACTCCCGCACAGTACCGACGCGCGACGGGACTTGAAGCTCTTTTCGCCTTCCTGCACCTGACGGGAAGGAAGGAACGCGCCGAAGAGCTCTTTGAGATCGGCTTTTCGGAGCACGTCACGGAGGAAATATGAAAAAACTTACGGCTTTACTCGTTTGTGCCCTGCTCTCTCTCACGGGCTGCGGCATTGAAAACGTCACGGATGCGCCCGCCCCGACGGACGCGCCCGTCACGACGGCTGCTCCCGCTCCGGCAGAGACGGCTGAAACGGCCGCGGTGACGGAAACGGCTGCCGCGGCGACGTCCGATACGGCAGCGGAAACGGCCTTCCCGACTGAAAAAGGCACCGCCCGCTTCCTCGAAAACGGAATGTTCATCTACGACGGCGCGGTCTACACGCAGCCGTGGTACGCTCCCGGCGTGCTCGAGAATTACGGCTCGACCACCGGCTACTTCGGGACGATCTACCCCGACGCGAAGGTCAGCGTCTGCATCATCCCGTGCTCCGCGATCCGCATCGACGACCCGGACGTTCAGGCTCTCCTGACGGATCAGGGCTACATATTCACTCAGATGAGCGCGATCATCGGCAAATACGGCGTCAATTTCGTCGACACCTACGGCGAGATGTACGCCCACAGATCCGAATACACTCATTTTAAGACCGACCACCACTGGACTCAGCGCGGTGCGTACTATGCCTATAAGGCTTTCGTCGAGTCGATAGGGCTCACCGCGACGCCGCTCGAGGACTTCGAGAGAGTCGTCATCACGGAGGACTATCACGGCTCCCTGTACGGCTACACCGGTGACGAAGAGGTGCTGACGTTCAGCGACACGGTCGAGGCTTTCTTCACGAAGAAGGCGCTCACCATGACCGTCACCGATCAGGCGGGCGGCACGGCGGTCTACCCCGACGCCATCGCAAAATGGAGCGAATCCTATTCCGCGTTCCTGTACGGCGACAATCCGTACACGGTCATTAACGTCCCCGAAAATCCGCAGGACAAAAACGTCCTCGTGTTCAAGGATTCCTACGGCAACGCGATGGTGCCGTTCCTCGCCGAGAATTTCGGCAACATCATCGTCGTCGACACGAGATACAATCCGATGAACGTCGCCGCCGAGCTCGGAGATTATCCGTTCACGGACGTGCTGTTCATCAACAACCTCGAAGCAGCCAACTCGCAGGCGTGGTACGAGCTCTACATGAGAGCCGCCGGCCTCGTCGGTTAATAATAAAATCAGGGAGAGAATGTTATGAAAAAAACTGTATGCACTTTACTCGCGATTCTTTTCGTCGTCTGCGCGGTGCTCACGTCCTGCGGCGGCAGCTCGATAGTCGGCGAATGGAAAGGCATGGTCGACCTCACTGACCGTATCAGCAAGCAGTTCGGCGGAGAGATCGAGATGACCGACGTCAAGGTCGCGTTCGACCTTTGCTTCACGGAGGACGGCACATTCACACTCGGCGTCAATAAGGACAGCCTGCGCGAGGTGCTGACTCCCATCATTTCCGACTCGCTCAAAAAGCAGCTCGGCACGGACGAAGACGTCGAGGCGTACCTTGAGAGCACGGGGCTCACGGTGGAGTATTTCGTCGACAACGCGGTGGACAGCTTCGATACGGATGAGATCACCGCTTCGGGCATCTATAAGCTCGAGGACGACAAGCTCTTCTTCGCAAATGAAGACGGAGAGCTCGGTGCCTCCTACGTGGTCGTCGGACTTTCTTCAGATGAGCTGAAGATCACGGAGCTCGTGACCGAAGGCGAAAGTGAAGCCGTCCTTCCCGACGGCGCGGCAGACCGCCTCCCGATCGCGTTCTCAAAATAAAATTCCGCGGTCTTTCCGGTGCTCTTGTCAGTCTTCGTAAATTTTTGTTGACAAGAGTCCGAAAAAATGTTAAAATAGTGTGAATAACGGGGCAAGACCCCGAATAAAGGAGAAAAAAACATGAAAAAGACTCTTTCCATTCTTATCGCGCTTGTTATGATCGTTGCATGCGTCGCTCTTCTTTCGAGCTGCGGCGGCAAGGCTACGCTCGAGGGCAAGTGGACGGCTGACATCGACCTCGCAGCTGCTATGGGCGAAGACCTCAGCGAAGCAGGCATCGACGAGATGGTCGTTCCGATGAACCTTGAATTCGACGACGGTAAAGTTGCAGTCTCTTTTGACGAGGACGAAATGAGAGACATTATGGAAGACGTTTTCGTTTCCATGCTCGGCGGCGAAGATGAATTTGAGGCTCTCCTCGAAATGTCCGGAATGTCCAAGGAAGACGCTCTCGACGAAATGATGAGCGAATTCAATTCCGACGAAATGTCCATGAAGGGCGTTTACGAGCTCGACGGTGACAAGCTTTACCTCGGCGATGAAGAGATCGACAAGGACGAATACGCAGTTATCGATCTTTCCGCAAAGAAGCTCGTTATCAAGGAGATCGTCGGTGTTGACGACAGCGAACTCGGAAGCTTCGCAGAAATGCTCCCCCTGACGTTCAAGAAATAAGATAACGTCGAAAAAGCACCCTTCGGGGTGCTTTTTTATTGACTTTTTGATGTTTTTCTGATAGAATATCCACATCATGGGCACGACGCCCGAAAGGAGGACACTATGCCTTTTATCGAACTTAAAACCAACGTGACCGTTCCGGAAAGCGGAAAAGCGGCTCTCGCCGACATGCTCGGACGCGAGATCGCGCTCATCCCCGGGAAGAGTGAAAGATGGCTCATGACGAGCGTCGAGGACGGCCTTTACATGACCTTCGCGGGAAGCGACGCGCCCTGCGTGATCGCGTCCGTCTGCATCTTCGGCGGCGCAGACGACGACGCGTACGACAAGCTGACCGCTTCTCTCTGCGAGAAGCTCGGCACGTCTCTCGGGATTTCGCCCGACAGAGTATACGTCAAGTATTCCGAGTACTCTAAATGGGGCTGGAACGGTTTCAATTTCTGAATAAAAAAAGCACTGCTTCTGCGGAGTGTTCGGGAGGACACTCCGCAACGAAATAAATCCCTTGCGGGATTTGTGAAATGCACTTCGTG
>JAKSPW010000153.1 GCA_024404435.1 Clostridia bacterium
GCGAATCCATGCGCGCCCGCATCGAAGAAGGCCTCGGCATCAAGGCGTACGACATCTACGGACTTTCCGAGGTCATGGGCCCCGGCGTCGCGTGCGAGTGCCCCGAGCAGGCGGGAATGCACGTCAGAGAAGACAACTTCATCGTCGAGATCATCGATCCCGAGACGGGTGAAGTCCTTCCCGAAGGCTCGACGGGTGAGCTCGTCGTCCCGTCTCTCACCAAAGAGGCGTTCCCGGTCATCCGCTACCGCACGCGCGACATCTGCTCGCTCATACCCGAGCCGTGCGCCTGCGGCAGGACTCACATCCGCATGAACAAGCCGACCGGCAGAACGGACGACATGCTCAGCATCCGCGGCGGCAACGTTTTCGCGTCGCAGATCGAGGAAGTTCTCCGCAAGGGAAGCGGCAGTGAGGTCGCTCCGAACTACCAGATCATCATTGACCGCGTGAATAACAGCGATACCTTTGACATAAACGTTGAGATGAGCGAAGATCTTCTCGCGGACAACATCAAGGAGATCGAACGCCTCGAAAAGACGATCACGTCGGAGCTTCGCATCATGCTCGGCATCGGAGCGAAGGTACACCTCGTCAACCCGAAGTCGATAGTGAGAAGCGAAGGCAAGGCAAAGCGCGTGATCGACAACAGGATCGGAAAGATATGAGGGAGGCAGAACAATGATCATTACACAGCTTTCGGCTTTTATTGAAAACAAGCCCGGCCGTCTCCTCGCGGCAGTCAACACGCTTGCCGAAGCGGGGATCGACATCCGCGCGCTCTCGCTCGCCGATACGGACGAGTACGGAATCGTCAGACTGATCGTCGACAGACCGGAGGAGGCAAGAGGCGTCCTCAAGGAAGCGGGTATCGCCGCGAAGCTCAGCCACGTGGTCGCCGTCGCGATGAACGACAAACCCGGCGGCGCGGTCGAGATACTCGGAGTCCTCAGTGACGCGGGCATCAACCTCGAATACATCTACGCCTGCGTCGGTCATCTGAGCGGCAAGGCGCTCATGGTGATCCGCACGGACGACTACGAAAAGACGGAAAAGGTCCTCTCGGAAAACGGATTTGCCGACGTTGATCCGTCAGACGTTTATAAACTCTAAGGAGGTCATTATGGAATACTTCATTTCCGATAAAATTCGCCCGATGCAGGGCTCTGCAATAAGGGAAATATTCAAGTACGCCGCCGATCCCGAGGTCATCTCGCTCGCAGGCGGCAACCCCGATCCGAAGACCTTCCCCGCAAAGGAGCTTGCGGGCATCGCAGAGGAAATGCTGACGGAACAGCCCGTCCTCTCGCTCCAGTACGGTATCACCGAAGGTCATACGCCGCTTCGCGACGCGATAAAGGCGAGGATAAAGAGGATCGAGAACATCGGCACTGATAACGACGAGCTCATCGTCGTCTCCGGCGGTCAGCAGGGACTCGAGCTTGCGACCAAGGTGCTCATCAACGAGGGCGACACGGTAATCGTCGAGGAGCCGAGCTTCATCGGCGCTCTCAACGCGTTCCGCTCGTACGGCGCTCACCTCGCGGGAGTTCCCGTCGAGAGCGACGGCATGGACATGGACGCACTCGAGAAGGTCATAAAAGAAAACAAAAACGTGCGCTTCATCTACACGATCCCGACGTTCCAGAATCCGATGGGCGTCACGATGAGCGTGGAAAAGAGACATCGCCTCTACGAGATCGCAAAGAAGAACGGCATCCTCATCCTCGAGGACAACCCGTACGGCGAGCTGACCTTCGACGGCACGAAGACACCGACGATCAAGTCGTTTGACACCGACGGGATCGTGCTGTACAGCGGCTCCTTCTCAAAGGTGCTTGCTCCCGGACTCCGCCTCGGATTCATCTGCGCTCCGCGCGAGCTGATCGCGAAGATCGTCATCGCAAAGCAGGTCTCCGACGTACATACGCCGATGATCACACAGCTCCTCGCGACGGAATATCTGAAGAGATACGACCTTGACGCGGCGATAGTGAAGATGAGAGCGAACTACGCGCATAAATGTCAGACGATGCTCGACGCGATCGAAGAATACTTCCCCGAGGGAGTCGAGTACACGCGTCCGGGCGGCGGACTCTTCATCTGGGCCGATCTCGGTCACGGGATCGACACGCTCGCGCTGTCGAAGAAGGCAGTCGAAGAAAAGGTCGTCTACGTCCCCGGCAACACGTTCATGACGGATATGTCGCTCCCGTGCAGTACGCTGAGACTGAACTACTCGACCATGTCGGACGAGCGGATCACCGAGGGCATAAAGCGACTCGGAAAAGTCTTCAAAGACGCGCTGAAATGAAATAAAAACAGGCTGATTTCTCAGCCTGTTTTCTTTTTTGTCCGTATTTTATTCAGCCGCGGTGGAGGTCCGCAGGCTTTCATACGTTTCGCGGTCGAAGACGTTTTCCGTCGCCACGGGGCTGGTCAATCCTTCGGGAGTGGTGTAGCTCACGAGCACACGGCAGTATCCTTCCTGCTCTCCGCTGAGGAAAACGCCCTCGATTCCGACGTCGCATCCGCCGAAGGCGAACGCGGCGCGGTTTTTGTGTTCGGTGCTGTTCAGCACCGCAGCCATCACTTTTTCTCCGTCTATGCCGGCAGCTGCGGCAAACTCGGCGTAGGTGATCTCTCTGTCGGCCGACTTGTCGTAATAGAACACGTAATTCTCGTGGAATGCCTCCGAATACTGAACGATGGTGTCGACACTCACGTATATCTGAATTATGCCGTATTCTTCACCCGAGAGGTATGAGACCTTGAAGATATTCCCGTCTTCCTCGCCCCTCTCCAGCACGTCGATGAAGCCGTAGAACGTGTTGAAGATCTTCTCGTTGAGTGCAGCGGCTCCCGGGCTCTCTCTGTCGATCTCGGGGATGGAGACCGAGTGTGTGAGCTGAAGCGTCTCACCCGTCATCTCGTCGCACGCTTCCCTCTCATATTCCGTCGCGGGGACGACTGAGATCGGGAGCTCTGCCGGATCATCCCCGCCGTTCTCCGACGTATCAAAGACGGTCTCCGACGGTCCGGAATAAATGAATCTTCTGTACGCGCGTGCGACGGCCATCCTTATCTCCTCGCTCGAGGCGACTACGACGACGGAAAGGAGTACCGTAATCACGATCGCGGCGGCGAGCCATCTGACGGGCCTTATCCGCGGCCTTTTTATCTCTTTCTTTTTTACGGCGGGAGTCTCATCTTTTTTTGCGGCCGCCGTGACGTATTTGTCGTCTATCTGCGACATGGCTTTCAGAAGCTGTTCGCTTTTCATCAGAATGCCCCCTCTCTTTTCAGTACCACCGCAAGCGCCTGCCTCATGCGGAAAAGCGCGGTCTTTACGGCGGGCTCCGTAAGTCCGTATTTTTCGGCGATCTCACTCACCGACTCAAGGTAGAAATACCTCGAAACGAAGATATTGCGGTTTCTCTGTGTCAGACCTGCGATGAATCCGTTGATCACACGCCCGACCGAGATGCCCTCGAGGACGTCCTCCGGAGTCTCGCTTCCTGACACGCACTCGGCGAGCTCCTCAAGCGAGGATTCTATCCTTCCTCCGCCTCTCTTCTGCGCCGTTTTATAGTTGTATCTGTTGAGTGCAAGGTTTCTCGTGATCCTGCCGAGGAAGGCGGACAGCACCGACGGGCGCTCGGGCGGGATCGAGTTCCATGCTTTGAGGTATGTATCGTTTACGCACTCTTCCGAGTCGCCCTGATCGGAGAGCACGTTAAATGCAATCTTGTAGCAGTATTTTCCGTACTTTTCGCTCGTTTCCGAGATCGCTTTCTCGTCGCGCGACCAGTACAGATCTATGATAAAATTGTCGTCCATGTTCATGTCCCTTCAGTGTTCTTCATACTTAAAGACAGCAAAAACGCAGAAACGTTACACGACTTCCGGAAATTTTTAAAAAATCGCCGCTGAAGGGTTCAGCGGCGAAAATTTTATGCTTCTTTTTTGCTCAGCTTGTTCTTCAGCTCGAGTACCGAATGGATATCCGGATCGTACTCGCGGCTGACGGCGTGGATAAGAAGCTCCTCGGTAACGGCAACGGCTGCTATCACGCAGATCGCGATGCAGAGGCCGACGCCGAA
>JAKSPW010000154.1 GCA_024404435.1 Clostridia bacterium
GCCCACCGCCCGCATGGAATTCTTCTCGATGATCAGGGGCGACGCGGACGTGATGGACCTCGCCGATCCCGGTGAGCCCGTCGACATCAAAGAGGAAGAAAAAGTCGAGTACAACGCGCTCGACATCGACTTCGCCGAGCTTGAGAAAAACACGGAAAACGAAAGCTACATTTACCTCGACAGATTCTTCCACTCGAAGGCTCCCACGAAGAAAAACAAGTACACGGGGCTCTGCGAGGGCTATAACCTCATCTATTTCTGCGCCGAAAGCTTCTCTCCGGAGCTTATCGATCCCGAGCTGACGCCGACGCTGTACCGTCTCTCTCACGAGGGCTTCGTCTTCAACAACTATTACGGCTGCTTCACGAGTAACACGACGAACGGAGAATATACCCTCTCGATGGGGCTCTTCCCCGACCTCTCCCGCAAGAAATCCTCGGCAAGCCTCTACGCCTCGGCGCAGAATTACCTGCCGTTCTGCTTCGGCAATCAGTTCAGGGCGCTGGGCGGCGAAGCGTGGGCATACCACGACTACCTCGGCTCGTACTACAACCGCGACGTGACACACCCGAACATGGGCTACACCTTCAAATCCGTCGGTGACGGACTCGACATGGAGGTCAACTGGCCCGCGTCCGACTTCGAGATGATCGAAAAGTCCGTCGGCGATTACATCAATTCCGGCAAGCAGTTCGTCGCGTACTACATGACCTTCAGCGGTCACTATCAGTACGACTGGAACAACCCGATGAGCGCGAAAAACCGCGAAAGAGTAAGAACGCTTTCCTACTCCGACACGGTCAAGGCGTATATCGCCTGCAACCTTGAGCTTGAGGACGGACTCACCTGCCTCATGGAAAAGCTCGAAGAAGCCGGCATCGCCGACAAGACGATCATCGTCCTGACAAACGACCACTATCCGTACGGACTGACGGAGGAGCAGTACAACGAGCTCGCCGGCAGAGAGATCGATCAGGAGATCGAAAAGTATCACAACAGCTTCATCTGCTACGTCCCCGGCGTGCACGAGGAGATCGACACCTATTGCTGCACCGTCGACATTCTGCCGACCGTGTCGAACCTGCTCGGCCTCTCCTATGACTCGCGCCTGCTTTCCGGCTACGACGTTCTGTCGGAAGAAGCTCCCGACTGCGCTTTCCTCTACAACAAGAGCATCGTGACTCCCGCCTTCTCGTACAACGCGGAGACGGGCGAGACACTCAGCCGCAACGGTCAGCCCGTTGACGGCGCGGAGGTCGAGCGCCTCAGAAAGCTCGCGGATCAGAACTTCACCTCCGCTTCGCTCATCGTCAACAACGACTACTACCGCCACGTCCTGCTCGGTGAGAACGTCGGCGGAAGAACGTACGATAAATACGACTTCGACGACCTGCCCGATACCGTCGAGCTCGGTGCAGTCAGATTCGTCTACGACAACGGCTACATGCTTCCCGACGAGGACGATCACTTCGGCTTCTACGATATCATGGAGCAGCAGGAGCTCATCGGAGCACTCTACATGATGGCGGATTCTCCCTACGGCTCCGATCTTTCGACGGACACGCTCGCGCCGGAGACCGGGATCGAGGCGGAGGAATATGACCTTGACGTCGACGACGAATACCTGCCTGCCGCAAGGTGGGCCCGCGACAACGGCATCATCGACGCGAACGCCGACTTCGACGGAGAAGACTCCGTGACGCAGCTCAACGCAACGATCTTCGTTTCAAGATACGCCGCCCTGCGCGGGATCGAACTCCCGAAGGCAAACGACGACAAGGTCGCAGAGCTCCTTGCGGGCAACCCCGAGTTCACCGAGGAACAGGTGCGCGCCCTCCTCGGATGCCTCTACGGAAAGGTCCTGTCGTCCTCCGACAACACCGCCGAGGCGGCTCTGAGGGAAGCTCCGACGGAAATGAACCGTCTGCGCGTCATGTACCTCATCTACCACTACGACCTCTATTTTGAAAAATAAGACACAAAAAAGCACCCGATGGGTGCTTTTTTAAGCGGAATAACGGAAGTATATGCCTCCTTCATACGCCGCAGGCGTATATCATCGCACGAAGTGCGATATCATGCCGAAGGTATATCATCCGTTCCTGACGGAACGGATATCATTTTATTATCCGGCATTTACGTCTCCGCCAACGTCGCCTTCAACAATCACGCTGTATCCCGCATTTACGTCTCCGTCGACGTCTCCTTCGACGGCCACGTTGTTACCCGCATTTACGTCTCCGTCGACGTCTCCTTCGACGACCGCGTTGTTACCCGCATTTACGTCTCCGCCGACGTCTCCCTCGATATCGGCGTTCCCCGTGATCTCAACGTTCACGTTCCTTTCGGTATCGTCAAGTAATAGTTTTATCGGCTCCATGCCGTTAGCTTCGCCCGATCTCAGCAGCCTGCTGCCGAGAAACTGTACGACACGCAGCTTTCCGTCATCGGGGAACGGAAGATCCGCGGATACGTTCTCCGCCTCACAAAAGGCCTTTTTCTCTCCGCGGAGAAGCCCGTCGGCGCTCACGCCGAAAAGGTCCGCGAGCGGCAGAATGAGCGAAATGTCGGGCAGCGACAGAGCGCATTCCCACTTCGAGACCGCCTGCGACGTGACTCCGAGCTTTTCCGCAAGCTCTTCCTGACTCATTCCCGCCTCGCGTCTGAGGCGCTTGATATTTTCTCCGAAAAAGTTGTTGTCCATATTGACCTCCAAAAAATTTTTCAGCCGGCTGACTTTAGGATACAAAAAATCGGCGTTTCTGTCAACATACCGTTAGTTGAAACGCCGTTTTTTCTTACTCAACTGTCAGTTGATACGCTCAGTCGATGTCCTCGAAGACCTCTTCCGGCGGGCTTTCAAGCTGCCACGGGTCGCGCAGGATAAACCGCATCTTCTTGAGTGCGCGCGCGAAGTAGTATCCGTCGCAGATTCGCTCGTCCATCGTGACCGTGAAGTCGATCGTCTCCTTCTTCTCGATCTGTCCCTCCGCGTTCACCTGAAGCTTTCTCTCCTTTGCGCCGAACGAAATGAACACGGGGCAGTTGCCGAGGTCGTACAGATGATGGAAGATCGTCGGAATGCCGAGCGAGCCCATCGAGGTGATGAACATGGACGCGTGGAAGGGGCTCAGCTTCGTCAGCTTTCTCGGAAGCCAGCCGAAATAGTCCGCGAAGCGGATCAGCCTCATCGCGAAAGCCATGACGAGTCCGGGCATCTTCGAGAGGATCTTCGCCGTCTTGTCGAAGCTGCCGCCGGGATCGTTCCTGTAATTTTCTATCTCGTCGGAAAGGATGCGGTATACGTCGTCCGACGTCGCGTCGGCGGGCACGTCGATCTTGATGACCGTGTCGGGCGACTCGAGCGTCATTTCCTTCTTGATGGTAAGCGCGACTTCAATGTTGTTCCTCGCGAAGACCTCGCGTCCCGCGATGAAGCGGTTGAGCGCGGGCATCTGCGAAACGCAGCGAACGTACGCACCGACGATTATGTGCATGAAGTTGAAGTTTCTGAGTCCTTCCGCCTTCTTCTGCTTTATGTATTTCTCTATTTCGCTGACGTCGATCGTGTCACGGATATAGTTCAGCGCGCCCGTACGGTTGGGCATGATGTAGACCGCGACTCTCGACATCGGGGACAGCGTACGCAGTCTCCTGCCCTCTGCCCGGTCGCCCCATCTGCGGCGTCTCTTTTTCTTCGTTTCCGCGCTGTTATCTTTGCTCATTACTTTGTCTCCGTTTTTTTACCTTTGGATATATTTTATCACAAAAAAACAAAAAAGTAAACAAAATATCGCAAATAATAGTCTCTTCCCGCACTTGACAAACCGAAGGCGTGCCCGTATAATATATAGTGCACGCGGGTGTGGCGGAATTGGCAGACGCGCAAGATTTAGGATCTTGTGTTCATTCGTGCAGGTTCAAGTCCTGTCACCCGCAATAAAGAACAGAGGCACTATGTGCCTCTGTTCTTTATTTTGAGCGACGGTATCGCCGAAACTGCCCGAGTTGCCCGCTTAACTGTCGTTCTGAAACGCAGGACGGCAACTCGTGCACTTCGCCCCGCGAAGTGCGTGGTTCGACCCT
>JAKSPW010000155.1 GCA_024404435.1 Clostridia bacterium
GAAAAATGGATCAGATCGGAAACCTGACGCTTATCGAAGCATCCGCAAGAGCCGATGAACTGAGGCGGCTCCTGAGATACCACTCCGACAGATATTACAACCACGACGCGCCTGAGATCTCCGACTACGAATACGACATGATGTTCGAGGAGCTGAAGCAGATCGAAGCGGCGTTCCCGTCGGTCGATACGGCAGATTCCCCGACTCACAGAGTGGGCGGTGCCGCGTCCGAAAAGTTCGCAAAGGTGCGCCACGCTGTCAGAATGGGAAGCCTCACCGACGTATTCGACGAGGAATCGCTCCGCGCGTTCATCAGGAAGACCACGGATGCTCTACTCGAGCACGGATATAAAAAAGAAGAAATCAGATATTCGGTAGAGCCGAAGATCGACGGTCTGTCGCTTTCGGTCACTTACGAAAAGGGAATCCTCACGCTCGGTGCGACGAGAGGAAACGGCGACGTCGGCGAAAACGTGACTGAAAACGTGAAGGTCATCGACGACGTACCGAAAACGCTGACCGATGCCGTCGATCTGACGGTGCGCGGAGAAGTATACATGCCGCGCGAAAGCTTCGAGAGACTGAACGCGGAAAAAGAAGAACTCGGCGAGAAGCTGTGGGCAAATCCGAGAAACGCCGCGGCAGGCTCCCTGCGGCGCCTCAATGCAGCCGAGACGGCGGGCAGGGGGCTCTCCATGTTCGGTCTCCACTATCAGACGGGCGAGCGGTTTCCCGGCGGGCACGAGCCCGCAACGCACGAAGAGACCGTGAATCGGATGAAGGAGCTCGGCTTCTCCGTGATCCCGCTCATCGACGTGACCGGCGACGAAGAGACGATAGTCTCGTCCGTGAAGGCGATAGGGGAGGGCAGATATTCTCTGCCTTACGACATAGACGGCGCGGTCATCAAGGTAAATTCGCTTGAAATGAGAAAAACGCTCGGCGAGAATTCGAGCACGCCCAAGTGGGCCGTCGCGTTCAAGTTCCCGCCGGAGGAAAAAGAAACGAAGCTTATCGACATCGAGCTCCAGATCGGCAGAACGGGAATACTCACTCCCGCCGCGAATCTCGAGCCCGTCCACCTCGCGGGGACGACGGTGTCGAGAGCAACGCTCCACAATATCGACATAATCAGAGAAAAAGACATCCGAATCGGCGACACCGTTATCGTCCGTAAGGCGGGCGACGTCATCCCCGAGGTGGCCGGATCGGCCGCCTCAAAGCGCGACGGCACGGAAAAGGAATTCTTCTTCCCGGACGTGTGCCCGTCGTGCGGAGAAAAGCTCGTTCACGACGACGCGGACGAAAGCGACGTCGAGGACGGCGAGACCGTGCCCGGCGGCGCCGTCAGATGCGTGAATCCGCTCTGCCCCGCGCAGAGGGAGAGACGGATCATTCACTTTGCGTCCCGCGGAGGCATGAACATCGACGGGATGGGCCCGTCGATCGTGAAGCTCCTGCTCGACGAGGGACTGATACGTGACGTCGCGGACATTTATGAACTCAAAGCGGAAGACGTTGCAAGTCTCCCGAGAATGGGCAAAAAATCAGCCGAAAACCTCATTTCCGCGATAGAGCGCTCAAAGAGCGCGGGCGCGGCAAGGCTTCTGACGGCACTCGGTGTACGTCAGACCGGCGAGGTGGCTTCCGAATCCATCGTATCGTACTTCGGCGGCGTGATGCCGCTGTTCGGGGCGACGGCTGAGGAAATAATGAACGTCGACGACGTCGGAGAAGTCACGGCGGACTCGATCGTGACCTTCTTCTCTCTCCCCGAAACGAGAGTGCTCATAGACAGACTCGTGTCGAGCGGCGTCGTGACCGAGGCCGAAAAGAAGGAAACGGCGCTGAAACAGAGCTTCGTCGGTCAGACCTTCGTTCTGACGGGAACGCTCCCGACGCTCACACGCGACGAAGCATCCGCACTGATCAAGGCGGCCGGCGGCAAGGTCGCGGGTTCCGTGTCGAAAAAGACGTCGTACGTCGTCGCGGGAGAAGCGGCGGGATCAAAGCTCACAAAAGCCGAGGAACTCGGCGTGAAAGTCATAGATGAGGCAGCCCTTCGCATCATGCTGTCGGAGGACTGACGGAAAGGACTTCAATGAATACACTTGATTTTAAGACAAAAAAGAAAAAATTCAGTCTCGAGAGCTCACTTCTCGGGATCGTCATGCTCGCACTGCTGCTTATCAAGGGCATCAATTTCTACTCTCTTCTGAACGTAGGCAAATTCGTGCTCCCGCTTGCGTGCCTGACGACGCTTATTGTCGCCGTGATATATCTGATCGTCAGCATCTTCTCGCAGAAGGCGGCGAATATCACGCTGGCGGTGCTGTACTTCCTCGCATCCGTCATTATGGCGATAGACCTCGTGTACTATAACTACATGGGCAAATTTCCGTCCGTCGGACTTCTGAAGATGGCATGGCAGGTCGGAAACGTGACGGGAAGCGTGAAGGACCTTATCACGTGGCGTCAGCTTTTCCCCGTGCTTGATTTCCCGCTGTGGGTGATCTGGCTCGTTGTGAGACGCTTCGTGCGCTCCGTGCGCGAGAAGAAACACGGACGTATGCTCCCGGTTCTTTCATCCTTCATCTTCACGGCGGCGCTCGCCCTGACGATAGCCGCTTCGATCCTCCTCGGCGGCTTCAGACTCGCGTTCATGTCGAACGAAATGTTCATTTATCACGCAAAAGACATCAAGAATTTCTTCGTTCCCGACGTCAAGAGCAACGTCGACAAGTCGGAATACGAGCAGACAGTTGACAACGGAAACCCGTATTTCGGGGTCGCAAAGGGCAGAAACGTCTTCATCATTCAGGTCGAGGCGCTTCAGGACTTCGTGATCGATGCCGAGTGGAAGGGACAGGAGCTGACACCGACGCTCAACAGCCTCATCCGCGACGACTCTCTCTATTTTGACAATTACTTCTATCAGGTCGGCGGCGGCAACACGTCAGACGCCGAGTTCACCGTAAACAATTCTCTGTACGCTCCCGAGACGGAGGGCGCGTACGTCAAGTACACCGACAACACCTTCTACGGCCTGCCGTGGATACTGAAGGACAACGGATACTCGAAGGCAGTGGCGTTCCACGGATATTACGAGGACTTCTGGAACCGCGCGAAGGCGTATCCCGGTCAGGGATTTGACGACTTCATTTCGATCGAGGACTTCAAACAGAACGACGAGTGGGTATGGAACATGGGACTGTCTGACAGCTCGATGTTCACGCAGACGGCGGAGATCGTAAAGGAATACGAGCAGCCCTTCTACTCGTTCATTATAACGATCTCGACGCACTCTCCTTTTGCCATGCCGCTTCAGGCAAGAGAGATCGACAAGGACAACATGAGTCCCGACCTCTTCGTCCTCTATATCCAGTCCGTAAACTACTTCGACCGCATGCTCGGCGAGTTCTTCGACAAGCTGAAGGAGGAGGGTCTTTACGACAACTCGATCTTCGTGATCTACGGCGACCACTATGCTATCACGAACAACGAGGAAAAATACAGGAAAGAGGTCTGCGAGGCGACCGGAGACGAGACCTACGATATTTACGAGCGCTTCAAGGTGCCGATGATCATCCACATCCCGGGACTCGGGGAAGCGAAGACTTTCGACACGGTCGGCGCGCACGTCGACGTGCTCCCGACGCTGCTCTGCCTGCTCGGACTCGAAAACGACAAGTCGGTCATGTTCGGACATAACCTGCTCGATCCCGATTACGAAGGCATCGCGTACGAAATGATTCACGTGAGAGTCGGCAGCTTCATCATGAAGGACGTGTTCTACATGAACTCCGAGGGCGGTATCCACTCGAGCGTTTACACGAGAAACGGCGCTTCGACCGATCTTGCCGACTACGCCGATACCGTAAAGGCGGCAGAGAAAGCGTACGCAGACTGTATGTCGCTGATCGAAAACGACGACGTTGTGATAAAAAAGTAAAAATACGGGCTGCAGTTCCAAAAGGTTCTGCAGCCCGCGGGTTTTTGATGAGATAAAAGCGAGGGCGCGTGACCCTCGCTTTTTGCTCAAATGATTAACCGATTTCTTGGATTTTCTTTTTCA
>JAKSPW010000156.1 GCA_024404435.1 Clostridia bacterium
ACGACCTATCGGGTATGAACCGATTGCTCTAGCCAGCTGAGCTATTCCGCCATAAGTTGTGCGTCAAGCCGCAACAACATTGGTATTATATCATACGAGTCATATTTTGTCAACTGATTTTTCGGAAAAAAAGCAAAAAAATTTTCACCGTTGTTTCAGTAGTCGAATCCGATGATATCGGACAGTATTTCGAGTATCTTAAATCTGATTTTATACTTTTTTCCGCTTCCTCTTTCGATCAGTCTGTACTGCTCCGGCGTGAAGCCCGCTTCGACGTAATCGTCCCTTGCAGAGACTGCATCCGTTGCGCAGACTGCAGGGAAGAGTATGCACCACCAGTTATGCCCCTCGCCCTCTCCGAGCGTCACCATGAGCGAGTCGTACGTTCCGGCGGGCAGGGTGAAGCCGTCGTAATATCTGACGGGATATTCTTCCTTTCCGAGCGTGACCGTCACGACATCCGTGACTCCGAGTCCGCGGAGCGTTTCCTCCGCCGCGTCCTTTATCTCACTCCTGCCCGCGTCGATCACGGCAAGAGCTTCACCGTGATCCGTCACGCCCCGCAGCAGCCCGCCGACGCACCCGAGCACGGCGTCCCGCACGCGTAATTTCACCGCCTGATCCTCCTCGCTGTCCGAGGCGGCGATGACGTGGAGTCTTACCGTGTCGGAATAGATTTTTTCCTCGCCCCTGACGGGCAATACGTTCAGCAGTGTGAACGCAATAAGTATCGATGCGCTGAAACCGAGAAGATATTTCATGTTTTCCTCCGAAAAAAAGAACGGATAACTTTCGTTATCCATTCTTGACCTGTTTGAAATATTATATTCAGATGCTTCCCATCAGCGAACCGAGATCCTCGAACTCGAGGATGTCGGAGAGGATGTAGTTCGAAACGAACATTCCGGCGGGAGTGAGCGCGTATGCTCCGTTCCTCGTCGTCATGAAGCCGTTTGACAGGAATTTTTTGAGCTTTGCGCCGTACATCGACTCGAACGAAACGCCGAAGCGGATGGCAAAATCCTTCGGGTTGAGTCCGTCGCAGAGCCTGAGGCGGAGCATTATGTACTCGCCCATTCTCTCTCTCGTTTCGAGATGCTCGTTTTCCGACGTCAGAGGAATGTTCGAGGTAAGGTCCTCGACCGCGGGCATGTACTGCTTTATATCGGGGATGAAGGCGAATCTGTTGCCGTTGAAGTACGAGTGCGCCGAAACGCCGAATCCGAGGTATTCCTCGCAGTTCCAGTATTTGAGATTGTGTATGCACTTGTACCCGGGACGGGCGAAATTCGAGATCTCGTACTGCGCGTATCCGCGGGAGGCGAGAAGGTCGATCGCGGCGGTATACATCGCGTATTCCGTGTCCTCGTCGGCTGAGAGCTCCCTGACCTTGTCTCTGTTCTCGAAGAACGGTGTGCCGGGCTCGATCTTCAGATTGTAAAGCGAGATGTGCTCGGGACCGAGCCTCGTCACGAAGTCGATGGTGTGCATCAGCGAGTCGTAGGTCTGGTAGGGAATACCGAACATGAGATCGACGTTGATGTTGTCGAACTTCGCCGCTCTCGCCATCTTGAACGTTTCGACGAACTGTCCTCTTGTGTGTATCCTCGAGAGAGCCTTCAGCTCGTTGTTGTCGGCGCTTTGAAGCCCTATGCTGAGTCTGTTCACGCCGAGCCTCTTCAGCTGCTTCAGGCTTTTCAGCGTGACCGTCGCGGGATTTGCTTCAACCGTAAACTCCGCTTTTTTCGTCACGTCGAAAATGCGCCGTATCGCCTTGATGAGTCTTGCAAGCTCTCCTGTCGGAAGCACCGTCGGCGTGCCGCCGCCGATGAAGACCGTGTCGGGAGAATATTCCTTCGCTCCGTCCTTATAGCTCTCCATGTGGGAGATGAGCGCCGAAACGTAGCGCGACATCAGCTCTTCGCTCCCTGGAACGGCCGAATTGAAGTCGCAGTAAGCGCATTTTGAACGGCAGAACGGTATGTGTATATACAGCCCGAGCCGTTTTTTTTCATTAAAATCGAATTCCATTTTACTCATCTCCGAGCTTGAGGACTGCCATGAACGCTTCGGGAGAGACCTGAACGCTTCCGAGCTGGCGCATCTTTTTCTTGCCTTCCTTCTGCTTCTCAAGCAGCTTCTTCTTTCTCGTTATATCGCCGCCGTAGCACTTTGCGAGCACGTCCTTGCGGAGCGCTTTGACGGTTTCGCGGGCGATGACCTTCGATCCGATAGCCGCCTGGATCGGCACCTCGAAGAGCTGACGCGGGATGTTGTCCTTGAGCTTTTCCGCGATCCGTCTCGCTCTCGGATAAGCCTTCTCCGAGTGGACGATGAACGTCAGAGCGTCGACGAGCTCTCCGTTGAGCAGAAAGTCCATCTTGACGAGGGAACTCTTCTCATAGCCCTCAAATTCGTAGTCGAGCGAAGCATATCCTCGGCTGCGGCTCTTCAGCGCGTCAAAGAAGTCGTAGATTATCTCGTTCAGCGGGAGCTTGTAGTGAAGCTCGACGCGCTCCGTGTCGATGTATTTCATGTCGATGAACGTGCCGCGTCTGTCCTGACAGAGATCCATGAGCCCGCCGACAAATTCCGTCGGAGTTATGATATTGGCGGAGACGATGGGCTCGTAAGCCTCGGCGATCTCGTCGGGAGAGGGATAGTTCGTCGGGTTGTCGATGAACAGCGTCTCGCCGTTCGTCTTGTCGATCTTGTATATAACGCTCGGAGCCGTCGTGATGAGGTCGAGATTGAACTCTCTCTCAAGTCTTTCCTCAATTATCTCCATATGAAGCAGTCCGAGGAAGCCGCAGCGGAAGCCGAAGCCGAGCGCGATACTCGTTTCGGGCTCGAACGTGAACGCCGCGTCGTTGAGCCTCAGCTTTTCAAGCGCGTCGCGCGTTTCGTTGTATCTCGAGCCGTCTGCCGGATAAATACCGGCGTAGACCATCGACTGCACCTTCTTGAAGCCGGGAAGCGGCTCTGCGGCGGGGCGCTCCGCGAGGGTGATCGTGTCACCGACCTGAGTCTCGCCGACGCTCTTGATGGAAGCCGTGACGTATCCGACCTCTCCGGCGGAGAGCACGCCCGTCGGTCTCAGCCCGCACGGCTCGCGCACGCCGACCTCGACCGTCTCGAATTCCGCACCTGTGTGCATGAGCCGTATCACGTCGCCCGCCTTCAGCTCGCCGTCGACGACGCGGATGTAAACGACGACACCGAGGTAGCTGTTGTAAACGGAGTCGAAAATAAGGCACTTCAGCGGTGCTTCGGGATCGCCCTCGGGAGCGGGGACGTTCTCGATTATCGCCTTCATGACGTCGCCGATGTTGAGTCCCGTCTTTGCGGAGACCGCGGGACAGCCCTCGGCGGGGATGCCGATAACGTCCTCGATTTCATTCTGAACTCTTTTGACGTCTGCGGACGTGAGGTCGATCTTGTTGATCACGGGAACGATCTCGAGATCGGCGTCTGCCGCGAGATAAGCGTTGGCGAGCGTCTGTGCCTCGATGCCCTGCGTCGCGTCCACGACGAGAAGCGCGCCCTCGCAGGCGTTGAGCGAGCGCGACACCTCGTAGTTGAAGTCGACGTGACCGGGAGTGTCGATGAGGTTGAGTATGTACTCCTCACCGTCGTCAGCCTTGTAGTCGATCCTCACGGCGCGCGCCTTGATGGTAATGCCGCGTTCGCGCTCGAGGTCCATGTTGTCGAGGAGCTGCTCCTCCATGTCACGCTCGGCGACGCAGTTCGAGAATTCGAGTATTCTGTCGGCAAGGGTAGACTTGCCGTGATCTATGTGTGCGATTATCGAAAAATTTCTGATTCTTTTCTGCTTGTCCGTCATTCGATTATTACCGAACCTTTCCGAAAATGGCGAGTAAAAACATAACACCACATTATATTATATCAATTTTCAGACCGTAAATCAATAAGCCGCATAAAAAAATAAAAAAAGAACAAACTTTATGATATGAGGCTTGCAATTTTTCAATTTTGTGGTATACTGAATACAGAAAGTTCTGTATTTCAGGACTACCACTCAACGTTATTGTCCGCCG
>JAKSPW010000157.1 GCA_024404435.1 Clostridia bacterium
GACACTTCTCGACGCGTACGAGAATCCCGAAAAGTACCCGAATCTCACGATCCGTGTTTCGGGCTACGCGGTAAACTTCTGTAAGCTCTCGAAGGAACAGCAGCGTGAGGTGATCATGCGCACGTTCCACACGGCAGTCTGATGACGGGGCGCATCCATTCGGTACAGAGTCTCGGTACCGTCGACGGCCCCGGCGTACGGTGCGTCGTCTTCATGCAGGGTTGTCCGCTCCGCTGCATCTGCTGCCACAATCCCGACACGTGGGATTTTTCGGGCGGTGAGGAGGCGGACGCGGGCGAGCTTTGCCGCCGCATTCTGCGCTTTCGCCCGTATTTCGGTGCGAACGGCGGCGTGACCGTCTCCGGCGGAGAGCCGCTCATGCAAGCGGAATTTGTTGCCGATCTGTTCGGCACTCTCAAGGCTCACGGCATCCATACGGCTCTTGACACTTCAGGATGCATCCTGAATGACAATGTGAAAAGACTGCTTGACGTGACAGACCTCGTCCTGCTCGATCACAAGTATCCGACAGAGGCCGGGTATTTCGCGAACACAAGAGCTCATCTTGCAGACGCGGAAGCGTTTCTCGCCGAGCTTGACAGGCGATCCATTGCGACGTGGCTACGCCGCGTCGTGATCCCCGGGATGACCGACAGCGAGGACTCAGTCCGGTCGCTTAACGAAACGGCAAGACGCTTCAGGTGCGTACAAAAGATCGAGCTTCTTCCGTTCCGCAATTTATGCGCGGAGAAATACGATGCGCTGGGCATCCCGTTCCCGCTCAAAGACACGCCGTCACCCGCGAAAGAAACGATGGAAAAGCTTTGCGCTCTTCTCGATGAAAAATATCGCTGATCCATTTTTCAGAAGTGTCTTGACTTTCCCGGAGAAATATGCTACAATACGGCAAACCAAAGATCGGAGGGCAGAAAAATGACGATAAATTGGGGCACCTCTCATTTCCGGATTTCGTGGTGGGCAGGACTTATTTTCTACGCGCTGATACTCGGGCTCGGTATTTTTATCGCTTTCAAGTGCATAAAAGAAAAATGGGTAGTCTGCGACAAATGCGGAACGAGATTCAAGGTGAAAACGTTACTGAGCAACAACAGCAATAACGGAGTTATCGCAAAATGCCCGCACTGCGGTGAGAGGCACGAATGCACCGTGTCTTACGATCAGACCGAATGATCTTTCAAAGTTTTTGAAGGGCGCCGGGGACTTTTTTAAAAAGTCCCCGGTTTTGTTTTTTTATTTGCAAAAAGTATTCTCTTTTTGTGATTGATTTACCTTAAAAAATATGTTACAATATATTTGTGAAAATATGATTTTCAAAACGGAGGAACTTACTATGAAACGACTGATCAGCGCGCTGTTATGCGCCGTGCTCGTGTGCGCATTCATTCCGACGGCAGTCCTCGGTGCGGACACGGGACTTCCCTTCACAGACGTAAAAAAGACCGCGTGGTTTTACGAGCAGGTCAAGTACGTCTACGACAACGGGATCATGAACGGTACCTCAAGCGACAAATTCGGTCCGAACGGCAGTATGTCGAGGGCAATGTTCGTGACGACGCTCGGAAGGATCTCCGGTGCCGAAACGATCGAAACGACCAAGTTCAAAGACGTAAAGAAGAACTCGTGGTACTCCGGCTACGTCGGCTGGGCGGTGGAAAACGACATCGTCGGCGGGTATGAGGACGGCACCTTCAAGCCGAACAACCCCATCCGCCGTCAGGAGGTCGCCGCGCTGATCTCGAGATACATGGCGTACCGCGGAGTCATCTTCGACTGGAACCGCGACGTGCCCTCTGATTTTGCCGACGCCGACAAGATCCCGTCATGGGCGGCTTACAACATCGAAGAGCTCGTTAAGTCCGGCATCGTCCTCGGTGACGCGCAGGGCAACTTCAATCCTAAGAAAAACATTACGAGAGCCGAGGCAGCGACGATCCTGATGCGTCTGAACGACGCGGAAAAGCTCGCTTTCTCCGACGAAGTATACCTCTCGGCCTGCGACCTTATGACTAACGAAGGTCTTTTCCTGTCGAACTTCAATTCGGCTCTCGATGAAAGCGGAGAATATCCCGTGATGACGCTGACGCCTCACGAGTATTTCGCCGCTCCGTGGTTCTTCGGCATTGACTTCATGGCAGGTGACTTCTCGTATTCCTCTCTCGGATACATGAAGGTATGCTACAAGTCGGATGCAGACGGAGAGCCTTACCTCAACATCACCTCGCGCCCGTATTCGAAGACGGAGATCAAGCCGATCAAGACGGGAACGGAAGGTGAGTTCAAAACGGCTGTATTCGAGGTAAAGGACTTTATCCTCGAATACCAGAAGGCTTACCTCGGCGACGTCAACACGTACGGCGACGGAAAGTACAAGTACGGCTGCCCCGCACTCGACGACCTCGACGTGCGTCTGCTCGACAGCACGTATCTGAAGTTCCTCGTCTATCCCTTCGGCGACGCTGCAAGCGTCAACGCTTCTCTTGAATATATCTGCTTCTTTGCCGACAAGGATACCGCGCTCGGCTACAAGGCTTCCGACACGAAGAACTACTACACGTCGGGAGAATACCTCTACGGCAAGGCCGATATAAATGACATTTCGCAAAGCGACTATGAGGCAGAGGTGAAGTCGGTCTTTGACAGAAAAACGGAGATCGAAAACTCCGAGTCCGAGCTGACTCCGAAAGACATAAAAGGCACCTGCTACTATATCTCATCCATCCGCGGCGTTAAGGGTAACGACGGACTCTCGCCCGAAAAGCCGGCGAAGTGCATCTACGACCTTTATACATACAGGGCAGGCGGCACCATCATGGTCTCTCCCTTCAAGTCCGGCGACGGCGTCTTCTTCGAGAGAGGCAGCGTCTTCTACCCCGACGAGAGAGACACCTCGAATTACAGCGGCTACGGCTCTCTCATAACGGAAGAGGGAGTGTCCTACGGAGCTTACGGAACGGGCGCAAAGCCGATATTCACCTCCGCGCTCGACGTAAACGGCAGCAAGAACTGGGAAGCGACGGAATACGAAAACGTATACAAGCTGACCGACACGAAACGCCTCTGCGGCAAGAATACCATGGACGGTGAGTTCGTGCCCGGCGTTCAGGATGCTGGAAACATCACGATATTCGACAAAGATGGAAACGAGGGCTTCGGAGTCAAGGTCTCGCCGTACGATCCGTGCAATCCGTACCAGCCCGGAAAGCTCACGTGGGGCATCGGAGAGAACACATCCAACGGATTTGAGACGTTTGAAAGCACGAACAATCCGTGCGACAACCCCGGCACGATCTTACAGCACAACCTCGAATTCTTCCACGACTACGACGCGGCGACCGTTTATATGTACTGCGACAAGGGCAACCCCGCTGTGGTCTACGACAAGGTGATCGTCACCACGAGAGGCCGCGGGATCCACGGAAGCAGCAACCACGTATGGCTCGACAACATCGTCGCAGAGTACCTCGGTGTCCACGGCTTCGATATCACGGACGGCAACTATTACAGAATGACGAACTGCGAGATGAAGTGGATCGGCGGCTGCTACGAAGCAACGGAGAGGAACGGCTTCCAGGATGAAAGCGGCGAGGTCACGAAGATCCCGTCCCGCCTCGGAAACGGTTTCCAGAACTGGCAGAACCTCAATCACGTCTCCCTTGAAAACTGCCTCTTCTACGGCATCTACGACGGCGCATGCTCGACGCAGGTCGCGTGGGCAGACTTCAGCTACGTCAACGGCTTCTACGTTGACGGATGCGTATTCATCGACTCCAACTCGCCGATCGAGATCTGGAACCTCGCTCTGACAGACGTCACGGCTAACGTCTACATCAGGAACAACATGTTCTACAACAGAGACATGGACAAGCGCTTCGGCACGCAGAGAATGACGGGCTCCGGCATCAGATGCGAGGGCGGCACGTTCATCGCGGGCTCGGCGCCCGCCACGATCCATTGCGAAAGATTCATCGTCGAGAACACTCTCTTCCTGATGAATAACTCCGACCTCTACCGCAACAGCC
>JAKSPW010000158.1 GCA_024404435.1 Clostridia bacterium
GTTCCACGCAGTGGAACACACCGCTTGCCGAGTGTCCTTTGGAACACTCGGCGTGTCGGCAGGTGCTTTTAAATTGAGATCTTATTTTACGAAAGTCGTGAGATATCTGTAAAGGATAACTGTGACCTGAGCGCGTGTGGCGTTTCCTCTCGGGTCGATCTTGTTGACGCCGCCGATGTTGTTGCCGCCGATAAGACCTTCTGCGTTAGCCCATGACAGAGGCTCGATAGCGTAATCGTGAACTTTGCCGTAGTCCGGGAAGCTCTTCAGCTCATCGCTTCTCTTGTCGGTGTTAATGCCCTTGAACTGCGCGTATCTGAAGAAGATCGCCGCGATCTGCTCTCTCGTGATAGGAGCGTTCGGAGAGAACGCAGTCTCGCTCGTGCCGTTTACGATACCGTTTTCAAAAGCCCATGCCACTGCATCCTTGAACCAGCTCGATGCCTTGACGTCTTTGAAATTTCCGGCGTAGTTCACGACGGGCGAGCCTTCTGATCTCCAGAGGACCGTTACGAGCTCGGCTCTCGTCATCTGCTTGTTCGGCTTGAACGTGCCGTCTTCGTATCCGCCTACGATGCCGTTGCCGGCTGCAAAGCGGACTGCATCGTCGTACCACGAGCCTTCCTTGACGTCCGTGAAGAGCGTCAGCTTGGGTATGGGAGTCACGTCGAGCTTCTCTCCGCAGACCTTGCAGTGGTGAGACTTGCTGCCTTCCGCGTCTGTCGTCGGCGCAACGTCTGTCGTCCATTCGTCTTCGGCGTCGTGTCCCTTTGCGTCGACGTAAGTGTCTACGTACGAGTCTCCGCATCTGCAGGTGTCAGTCGTGTATCCCTTTTCGGTGCAGGTCGGAGGAGTTACGACAGCGTCGTACGAGTGCTCGTGTCCGATCTCGGGGATGTTCTCGGTTTTCGTTTCTTCACAGTTGACGCAGTGGAAGAGTCTTGTTCCCATTTCATCTTCCGTCGGATCCTTCGTAACGGTGCCTTCGTCCCACACGTGGCCCTTTGCGGGAACGAGTTCCTTCAGGCAGGCCGTGCAGATCTGAGCTTCCGTGCAGGTAGCTTCAGCGCCGGGGGTGTGTCCCTTTGCCGGAACGATGATTTCTTTGCAATCCGTGCAGATCTGAGGCTCTTCGCAGGTCGCTTCCGGTCCGGGTGTATGCTTGTGAGGAGGCGTTACGCCGTCGAGATAATCATATGAGAAGATCAGGTCGCCCGGCTTCAGAGTTTTGTTCTTCTTGTCGCTGCTCTTCCAGCCCTGGAAGAATCCGCCGTCACCGATGGATACGCAGTAGCACTCGTCACCGGAGAGGTATGAGCCCACGCCGCCTGCAACAGCGGTCATTGTGATACCTGCAAGATAGTTTTCTTTGGGAAGACCGTCAACAAGACGGTCGGGGGAGATGAACCAAGCGAACTTTGCGGACGTTTCGAACGTGACGGTCCCGTCTTCACCGTAGGTGATAACGTAGTCCGTTCCGCCGTTCATCATACGTTCCTTCGGATTCTCGCCCTCGTACTCGAGGATGATGTCACCGGTCGAGTCCTTCTGCTTTGCGGACGGATCCTGATTTACGCGGATGCCGTGGCCCCAGTAGTAACCCGTGAGGTAGTCGCCCGTGTCGGTTCTGCGTGCGCAGCCGCGGTAGAACCACTGGTGGGTGGTGTCGAGGAAGTTGCCCTTCGAGTCGGCGATGGGATTTCCGTTTTCGTCAAAATCATATTCGTTGAGAGCGAACATGACGCCGAGCTGTGCGATGAATTCGTCGCCCGGGAAGCCGGCATCTCCGAAGTAATCTATATTCGGAGGATCGTTTTCCTGTCTCGGTGTTTCAACGGGCTTGAATTTCAATGCCACGTTTATGCCGTGCTCTTCGTCCCAGGAAACGTAAAGCTCGAGGGTCGGAAGCATCTGCTTGGCAAGGTTAAGGTTTGACTTGCCCGTGCTGCTGTGCCATGACATCATGAGGTCGGTCGTTTCGGGATCGAGATTGAGCGGTACTCTTTCGTACTCGTGCTCACCGATCACGCCGTCCTTGATGACGTACTTGGGGTCTGTCTTCTTGACGGTAGCAACCGTTGCGCAGCCGTTGCCCTGGCATTCTGCGGATGCCGGGATCACGATCATTGATAAGATCATTGCTGCCATCAGAAGGATCGCGAATATTTTTTTCATAAGAAAGTCCTTTCTTTGATATAAATATGTTGGTATAATTATATCACACATTTTCGTCAATGCGCCCGTTTCACGCGATTTTCGGCAGGATGAACAAAACGGCGCCTTTTATTTTGGCGGTAATTACCAACGGTCATCTGTCGGCGGCTCTTGACAAAAAACGCAAAAAAAGATATAATTCGTACGTATAAAAACGGGAAAGGAGAAACGTTATGTGGTTCGTTTTCGCGCTGATCACGACGCTCGCGTGGGGCGCCGCCGATCTCTTTTACAAGCGCGGTGCCGATGAGTCGGACGGATACAGCCATCTGAAGACCGCGATGACGGTCGGACTCGTCATGGGCGCTCACGCTGCCGTCATGCTTCTCACGACGGACATGGGATTCGATCCCGTCAATATTCTCATCTATCTTCCCGTTTCGCTCATGTATATTCTTTCGATGGTGGTCGGATATTTCGGGCTCCGCTATCTCGAGCTTTCCGTCTCATCTCCCGTGCAGAACTCGTCGGGAGCACTCACGGCGCTGCTTTGTCTGTTTGTCCTCGGTCAGAAGCCGGACACGCTATCCGCGATCGGCATCGCGGTCGTCTGCATCGGCGTCATCGCTCTCGGAGTGCTCGAAAAGAAAAACGAGACGGCACTACCCGAAGAAGACCCGAAATTCAGACGCGGATTCGCGGCGTTCATGATACCCGTTGCCTACTGCGTGATCGACGCGCTCGGCACGTTCTTCGACGCGTACTATCTCGACGACGTGACGAAAACTCCGCTCCGCGGCGTGACGGAGGAAACTTTTGAGAACGTTGCGAACACGTCGTATGAGCTGACGTTTCTTATCGCCGCCGTTGTCATCTTCGTCTTTCTGAAAATAAAGAAGCAGAAGATCGTCGTGCCGGCGGGAAAGGACAGACTCGGTGCGGCGCTTTGCGAGACGGCGGGGCAGTTCACCTACGTTTTCGCGCTGAGCGGGAACGGAGTCGTCGCGGCACCGATGATTTCGTCGTACTGCATAGTTTCGCTCATTCTCTCGCGTATATTCTTGAAAGAAAAGCTCTCACGCCCGATGCAGGCGGCTATCGCCGTGGTCGTCGTCGGTATCGTGCTCATGGGATTTGCAGAGTAAAAAAACTTTTGCCTTTTGACAAAAGTTTTTTTTAATGATGTTTGCCCTGTCGGGCAAATGATGTACCCTGCGGGTATGATGTTTTGCCTCTTCGAGGCAAAATGATGCGATGTGCCGACTGCGCGGCACATCATTTTCTTTTGCATTCAGCACAGCATCCCGAGCACCCCGAGCACGGGGATTTTCCGCGGTTCTTTACCGCAAAGAAGACCGCGGCGGCGACGGATGCCGACAGGATCACAAGAACGATAATTGAAGCCGTATTCATCATATCACCCCCAGAAGAAGACCGATCACACGGACGAGAGCGGCAAAGCACCACGCGAGCACGCACTGACCGATGACGACGAAGGTCGCCCACTTGCCTCCGAGCTCACGCTTGACCGATGCTATTGCCGCTATGCACGGAGTATAGAGCAGGCAGAACACGAGCAGAGAAAGAGCGGAAAGAGGCGAGAGGATCGCGTGGATCGCGTCGGGAGATGCAAGTAGCACAGAGAGTGTCGAAACGACGCTTTCCTTTGCCATGAAGCCCGCGATGAGGGAAGTGGAAATCCTCCAGTCGCCGAATCCGAGCGGCGAGAAGACGGGAGAAATGAAGCCCGAGACCGCGGCGAGGATGCTGTCCTTCGAGTCGGCGACGTAGTTGAACGTGAAGTCGAACGACTGCAGAAACCAGATGACGACGGACGCGATGAATATGACCGTGAACGCCCTCTGCAAAAAGTCTTTTGCCT
>JAKSPW010000159.1 GCA_024404435.1 Clostridia bacterium
AGCTGTCAGCGAAGCTGACTGAAGGAGAGCGCGGGCGCTGAACTAACGCGACAGCAAATCGTTCGTGCCGCAGGCTCCTTCCGGTTTTCCTCCCCTGCTACGTTGTCATTCTGATGGTTATTTAATATACGTAAACTTCTCCCACGGGATGTCGACGGGAGATTTTTTTGTTAAGATGTCGTCGATGTGCAGCAGCATCGGGTAGTCCTCTGCCTTCAGCTCGCCGCGTGAGATACGCATTTTCACGGCGCGGGCGACGCGCTTTGCAACGACGAGACTTTCAAGCGTCACGCCCTTCAGCTCCGCCTCCGCTTCGTCTATCGTCAGCCCCCTGCCGAGCAGGATGCCGACGAGGCGCGTTCTGCCGCCGTAGACCGTGACGTAAAGGTCGCCGAGCCCGACGGCGAGGTTTTCGATCCCGCCCGCGCCCTGAAGCTCGAGCAGTCGTGCCATCTCGCGTGCGCTCTGGTAGAACACCGCCGCCTGCGAGTTGAAATGAAGCTCCGAGTCGATGCCGAAATCCTTTTGATTCACGCCGATCGTCAGCGCGATGCCGAGTGCGTATCCGTTTTTCAGCGCGACCGCGCTCTCGATGCCGGTCACGTCTGTCGAAAGACTGATATGGTAATAATCCGTCGCCATGACGCTCTTTATGAACTCAAGTGTTTTCATGTCTCTGCCGCAGAACGTGACCTCAGTCTGGTCGTGCGCGACGAGCTCGTAGCTCGTGCACGGACCGCCGATCGCGTTCAGCGAGAGCTTTTTGCCGATCGAATCGAGCTTCTTCTGCCAGATATCCGGATAAGTGAGCAGCGTGCCGTCCTCCGTGTCGAAGAGTCCCTTCGTCACCGTGATGACAGGTGCACTCTCCGGCAGTATCGGCAGTATCTCGTCGGCAAACCAGTCGACGCCGAAGCTCGAAACTCCGCCGATAACGAGGTCCGCACCCTCGAGGGCGGTCTTCACTTCCTCGATCTGATAATACTTCACGCCGCTCGGGAAGTCTTTCGTGAATTTCGGGTGCCTGCCCGTTTTTCTGCAAGTGTCTATAATTTCTCTGTCGAGGTGCGTACCGACGAGTCTGACCTCATTTCCGTTCTCTCTCGCGGGGAAAGCGAGAGCAGAGCCCATCATTCCCGAGCCGATTATTACTACCGTTGCCATTGTTATTTTACCTCAATTTCCGAATTCACTTTTTCCGCAAATCTTACCGTCTCCATTGCGTCTTTTGCATATTTGTCCGCGCCGATCGCCGCGGCGTATTCCTCGTTCAGAACGGCGCCTCCCACGACCGTGCGGCACCACGGAGCCTCCGATTTGAGGCGCGCGATCGTCTCCTCCATCGCGGGGACGGTCGTCGTCATCAGTGCGCTGAGTCCGACGAGCGGAGCGTGATATTTCTTAACGTTTTCGACAATTGTCTCACACGGTACGTCGCGTCCGAGATCGTGTACTGCGAAGCCGTAATTCTCGAGAAGCAGCTTCACGATGTTCTTCCCGATGTCGTGTATGTCGCCCTTGACCGTGGCAAGCACGAAGTCGCACTTCGTCGCTCCCGCACCGGTCTTCATGCTGTCCTTGATGACGGAGAAGGCACTTTTCGCCGCCTCCGCGCTCATCAGAAGCTGGGGCAGGTAGGTGGTCTTCGCCTCGAACGAGCGTCCGACCTCATCGAGCGCGGGGATCACGTCCTCCGATATAACGGCAAGCGGCTCTTTCGTTTTAAGTGCCTCCGCCGCGAGAACCGACGCTCTGTCGCGAAGTCCGCGGACGACCGCGCCCTTAAGCGTTTCGTCCGACGTGACGGCGGCTGCCGTCTCCTGACGCGTGCCCATGAAGCCTATATATTTCATACAGCTCTCATCGAGTCCGTGAAGCGCGAGATATGCGTGATAAGTCTTCATCATCTCGTCCGAATACGGATTCATGATCGCCGCCGAGAGTCCCCTCTCGAGCGCACACGCGAAAAATGTCGCGTTGACCGTGTCGCGGCACGGGAGTCCGAACGACACGTTCGATATACCGAGCGACGTTTTGCAGCCGAGCTCTTTCGTGATCCTCTCGAGCGAGTCGAGCGTCACCTTCGCCGCGTTGCCGTCGGCGCTGACCGTCATCGCGAGCGTGTCGAAGATTATGTCTTTCTTATCTATTCCGTATTCGGCGGCACGCGCGAGGATCTTCTCGGCGATCTTCACTCTGCCGTCAGCCGTGTCGGGTATGCCGTCTTCGTCAAGCGTGAGCGCGACGACGACACCGCCGTACTTTTTCGCGATCGGGAAAACGGCGTCCATGCTCTCCGCCTTGCCGTTCACGGAGTTGATGAGAGCCTTGCCGTTGTAGCGTCTGATCGCCTTTTCCATCGCCTCGGGGCTCGTCGTGTCGATCTGCAGAGGCAGGTCGCAGACCGCACAGATGCCCTCGACAGCCTCCGCACGGCGCGAGCCCTCGTCGAGGCCGGGGAGCCCCACGTTCACGTCGAGCACGTCGGCACCGTGTTCCTTCTGACCGAACGCCTCGCTCAGGATATAGTCCCCGTCGTGGGCGAGAAGTGCTTCCTTGAACTTTTTCTTGCCCGTCGGGTTTATCCTCTCACCGATGAGCACGGGCACGTCCCCGAAGCTCACGGCGTGAGTGTGCGAGGAGACCACGGTCAGGTCTTTCTTTTCGGTTTTCACGGGAGAGATGCCATGAGACATCTCCGTAAGTTTTCTGATATATTCCGGCGTCGTGCCGCAGCAGCCGCCCGCGATCCTCACTCCGGCACGTATCATGCGCGTGACCTCTGCGGCAAAATCGTCCGCCGTCACGTCGTAGACGGCCCTGCCGCCGCAGGAGCACGGAAGCCCCGCGTTCGGCTTGAAGATGACCGGAACGGAGGCGACCTTCAGTATTCTTTCTATAACTCCCGAAAGCTCCTTCGGTCCGAGTGAGCAGTTGAGTCCTATCGCATCGGCACCCATGCCCTCGAGAAGCGCGACCATCGCCTCAGGCTCCGCTCCCGTGAGGAGCTTGCCGTCCGCGCCGTACGCGTTGGTGACGAACACCGGGAGATCGCAGTTTTCCTTTGCGGCAAGAAGCGCCGCCTTCGTCTCGTATCCGTCGTTCATCGTCGCAATTTCGATGAGATCGGCGCCTGCCGCCGCACCGAGTCTGACCGTCTCGGCAAAGATCGAGACCGCGTCCTCGAAGTCGAGGTCTCCGAACGGTTTTAAGAGTCTTCCCGTCGGTCCGAGATCGAGCGCGACAAATCTGTCCGGCTCGTCTCCCGCCGCCTCGCGCGCTATGCGTACCGCGGCAAAAATTATCTCTTCGAGCTCGTCCTTTTCGTATTTCAGAAGGTTCGCGCCGAAGGTGTTGGTGCACACGACGTTCGAGCCCGCCTCATAGTACGAGCGCAGGATGTCCCGGACAACATCCGGATGCGTGAGGTTCCACCTTTCGGGGAGCTCGCCCGCGGAGAGTCCCCTCTCCTGGAGGAGAGTTCCCATCGCGCCGTCGAGGAGAAGCACGTTATTTTCAAGATATTCAAGAAGTCCCATTTTTATTATCTTCCTCCCGTCAGTGCGGCGCAGATGAGTCTTTCGAGCGGTATATAGCCGGAGGAGGACGTCTTCATCTTGACGTCAGCCTCGGCGCACATCGCAACCGTTCTGTCGAGTGCCTCGGGGCGGATGCCCGAGCACGCTTTCATGTACAGTCCGACGCGGTATTCGTGGATCTTAAGTGCCGATGCGATCGCGTACTTGTCCGCGCCGCCGGCCGCGAGATGAGCTATTGCCGCCATGTCGCAGAACACAGCGGAGACCGAGGCGAGCAGCTTTATCGGGCTCTCTCCCCTGCCCTTCGCGTTTCTCAGGCAGTCGAGCGCCGACGCTCTGTCACCCGCAAGCACGGAGTTCGCGAGTCTGAACGCGTCCTCCTCGGGAGTGACGGTCACGACCTCGCGCACCGCGTCCTCCGACACGGAGATCATTCCCTAAAACACCACAAACACAGCGACATCTTCCGCCGCTCCCCCAAAACACAACAAGTTCC
>JAKSPW010000016.1 GCA_024404435.1 Clostridia bacterium
AGTCAGTGACAACAGATTTACAGTCTGCCCCCTTTGGCCGCTCGGGAATTCCCCCTGGAGCTGGTGATCGGAGTCGAACCAACAACCTGCTGATTACAAATCAGCTGCTCTGCCATTGAGCCACACCAGCATATTCTTTTAGCCGCCCGCTTAGGCGACGCGATTATTATATCACAGCACTATTTCTTTGTCAACACTTTTTTTATTTTTATTGAAAAAAATTATTTTTTGTGGTATAATGCGATTTGAAACTGATTATCATTTTCAAATTCGGAGGTAAGATGAAAAAGAAGTACCTTATTGTAATAGAAGGCGCGTGCGACGGCATCGGAAAATCCACGCAGTACGCGCTTCTGACAAAAGCTCTTGAGACCGCGGGCCATCGCGTCGTGCGCCATCACTTTCCGTCCTACGGGACGTTTCAGGGCGCTCCCGTCGAAGCGTACCTGAAGGGAGAACTCGGCACGACCTCTGAGCTTTCACCGTACCTTGTCAACTCTTTCTTCGCGATCGACCGCGCCGTTACCTGGAAGAGCGAGCTCTCCGTCGGCGACGGAGACGTGCTTCTTCTCGACCGCTACACGACCTCGAGCGTTATTTATCAGTCTGCGCTGATTGACGACGAGGCTGAAAAAACGGACTTTATCGACTACGTCATGGATTTCGAGTACGGAAAGCTCGGCGTGCCGGAGCCTGATCTCGTGATCTTTCTCGACGCGCCCTTCGAGACGGCGCAGAAGCTCCGCGAGGCAAGACACGGCAACGAGGGCGTCGAGGGCGACATCCACGAGACGGACACCGCCTACATGCGCCGCGTGTGGGATTCGGCGCAGTTCGTCTGCCGCACTCAGGGCTGGCACCGCGTTTGCTGCACCGACGGCGAGGGCAACATGCGCTCGATAGATGACATCCACGGCGAGATACTGTCGTGTGTCACGGAGAAGATAAATGAAAAACTATAAGACGAAACAGCGTGAGCAGATCCTCGAATTTTTCGAGGAAAACCCCGACAGATGTCTTTCCGCGCGCGAGCTGATCGCCGAGAGCGGGATCGACGCGGGGCAGGCGACGGTCTACCGTACGCTTTCGATGCTCACCGACGAAAACAAGCTGCGCCGGTTCAGGTCTGCGGCGGGCGGCGACTGCTACCGCCTCGCGTGCTCTCATGAAAAAGGCGATCACATGCACATCGTCTGCAAGGTGTGCGGAGGCATGATCCACTCGGACTGCGGATTCATCGACGAGATGAAGTCTCACCTTCTGAGCGAGCACGGCTTCGCGCTTGACACCGGCTCGACGGTCATCTACGGCGTGTGCGCGGGATGTGCGGGGACGAAGCATTGAAGAAGATCCTGTCGGCCATCCTCACGGTCCTTGCCCTGACGGCACTTGTGTCGTGCGGACGCGGCACGGAGGCGAAATACAAGATCGTCACGACCGTTTTCCCCGCCTACGACGCGGCGCGGGCCGTCACGGAGGGCGCGGAGGACGTTGAGGTGACGATGCTCCTTCCTCCGGGAAGTGAGAGCCACGACTACGAGCCGTCGCTTGAGGACATCGCTCTGATCGGAGAGGCGGATCTCTTCATCACGGTCGGCGGCGAGACCGACAAGTGGACGGACGGAGTGCTTGAAGCCGTCGGACACGACGTGCCGATGCTGCGCCTCACGGACTGCACGGAGCATCTTGACGAGGCTGAGCTCGAAGGCATGGAAGAGGAGCACGGCGAGGAGGAAGAGGACGCTTTCGACGAGCACGTCTGGACGACGCCCTCGAACATGGCGGCGATCACCCTGAAAACGGGTGAAGAGCTGAGCCGTCTGATCCCCGAATATGCGGAGGCCTTTGCCGCGTCTGCAGAGAAGTATGCCTCCGGATTCGAGGAACTGTCCGAGGAATATTTGGCACTTGCAGAAAATAAAAAGCGGGACGTTCTGATCTTTGCGGACCGCTTCCCGTTCAGGTATCTCGCCGAGGAAATGGGGCTCGAATGCTTCGCGGCGTTCTCCGGCTGCTCGTCGGACTCCGAGCCTGCGCTGTCCACCATATATTTCCTCACGGAAAAGGCGAAGGAAGAAGGAGTCAAAACCGTACTCACCATTGAGTTTTCGCACTCGGGCGCAGCAGACGTGATCGCACGCGAGGCGGGAGCGGAAGTGAGGACGCTCCACTCATGCCACAACGTATCAAAGGAAGATTTCGGCGCGGGAGTCACCTGCCTCGATCTTATGAAAGGAAACCTTGACGTGCTGAAGGCGGCACTCGGGGGAGAATAAATGAACAACATAATAGAATGCAGAAATTTGACACTTGCCTATGATGGCGTGACCGTCGTGCGCGACCTCACCTTCGAGGTGCCGCGCGGCGAGATCATGCTGATCTCAGGCGAGAACGGCTCGGGCAAGTCGACGCTTGTGAAGACTCTGCTCGGACTTCATAAGGAAAGCTCGGGCGAGATAAAGTTCGACGGCGCGGGCAGGGGCAGAGTGGGATATCTGCCGCAGAAGTCCGCGATCGGCGCTGATTTTCCCGCGACCGTGAGCGAGGTCGTCTTCTCCGGCTTCGTCGGAAGACTGCGGTACGGGATGTTCCTTCCGCGCGGTGCGAAGGACGACGTAAAAAAAGCGATGGAGCTGACGGGTACCGCCGATATCGCCGAAAAATGCTTCAACGAGCTGTCCGGCGGTCAGCAGCAGAGAGTCCTTCTCGCCCGTGCGCTCTGCGCGGCGGGAGATCTCATCATACTCGACGAGCCGACGAACGCTCTCGATCCCGTTTCCGCCGCCGACATGTATAAGATAATCAAATCGCTGAAGAACGATTACGGAATGACGGTGCTGATGGTCAGCCACGACCTCGAGACATCGGTCACGATCGCGGACAGAGTGCTCCACCTCTGCTGCGACGACGCATTCTGCTGTCCCGCCTCGGAGTACGCCGAAAGGCTCGCCGATGCGCACGCGGACTGCGGCGGCATCGGGAACTGCGAGAGCCATCATCACGGGGAGGCGCACCATGACGATAAGTGAGATATTCGCACATGATTACATGACCGTCATCGTGCTCCGCGCCGTCATAGTCGGCGTACTCGTTTCCGTCTGCTCGTCGCTGCTCGGCGTGAGCCTCGTCATGAAGAGGTACTCGATGATAGGCGACGGACTTTCCCACGTCGGATATTTCGCGCTGGCGATCGGAGCCGTCGCGGGAGTCGGCAGTGAGTTTTCGCTCGAAGCGGCGATACCGATCGTGATACTCGCCGCGATTCTGATACTGAAGCTCGACGACAGTCCGAAGATAAGCGGAGACGCCGCCTGCGCCATCGTCTCGACGGGCGCCGTCGCGGTGGGAACGATCATTTTCGGATTCGTCGGCACGTCGACCTCCGACATCTGCGGCAGCCTGTTCGGCTCCGCGTCGGTCGTCACGGTGACGAACAAGGACCTTGTCATCGCCGCCGTGCTCTTTGCCGTCGTCGTGGCGTGGTTCGCCCTCTATTCGAGACAGATCTTCTCGGTCACCTTCGACGAGGCGTTCTCGAGTGCGGCGGGATGCCGCGCGGGAAGCCTGCGCACGGTGCTTGCGGTGCTGACCGCGGTCACCATCGTCGTCGGGATGAAGATGATGGGCGCGATCATGATCTCGGCTCTCATCGTGTTCCCCGCGCTCACGGCGACACAGCTCTGCCGCAGCTTCAGGGGAGTGGTCATCGCGTCCGCCGTCACGTCGGTCGTCTGCTTCATTCTCGGCTTTGCCGCGGCGTGCTTCTTCTCGCTTCAGACGGGAGCCGCCGTCGTGACTGTCGAGCTTGCGGCGTTTATCATATCCTGCATCGCGGGAAAGATCGTGAGGAAAAGAAAATGATCCTCCGTGACGGACACACGCATCCCAACATATTAAAAAAGCCGGAGCAGGCAGACGAATTCGTTCGGCGTGCCGCGGAGCTCGGCCTTTCCGAGATAGTGTTCACCGATCACATGCCGTTCTCCCGCACGGGAGACGAGCACGACCGCATCCCGCAGGGAGCTGTGGGAGAATACTGCCGGGCGGTGCGGCGGATCGCGAAGAAATACGAGGACACGATCCGCGTTTCCTGCGGGATCGAGATCGACTATCATCCGGACGACGTGGATGAGATAAAGGACGTGCTCTCTGCGGGAGAGTTCGACACCGTTCTCGGCTCGTCGCACCTCAGCATTTTCGGCTACGGATACGACTACGGAAAAATGACCTTCACCGATTACGCGGCGCTCGTGCTCGAAAACACGGTGAGCGCGGCGGAGTCGGGCCTCTTCGACGTCATGACGCACCTTGATATTTACCGCATCGTCTTCACGTGGAGGGACGATCATCCGCTCACGGACGACGGCTTTGAACTCGGACGGGTCGAGCCGACACTCAGAGCCGCATTCCGCGCGATGGAAAAAAACGGCGCAGCGCTTGAGATCAACACGGCGCCTCTATATAAATCATTCGACACTCTCGGCGTGTATCCGGAAAAACGGATACTCGATATCGCCGCCGACTATTCACTTAGATACGTCTGCGGCTCTGACGCTCACGTCCCCGAACGCGTCGGGTACGGCTTCAATCTGATCCCCGACAGGGGATGACAAAAACTCGGAGGAAATCATGAAAGAAAACAGCAAGGGAATCATCAAAAAAATATTCGGCACGATCGTGGCGCTTCTGCTGATCGCCGTCTTATTCTGGATCATCATCGAGGCGTTCAATCTGACCGTCAACGCAAGACAGATCATCACTCTGGTGCTCATCGTGGCCGCCGTGATCCTCGCGATCTACGCGATCGCATATCTCAGAGCGATCCTCAAGCAGAGACGCTTCATGCGCAAGCTGAGAAAGTTCTGCGCCGAAAAGTCGATCACGCTGAACGAGGTCAAGAAGCCGTTCGCGTCCGTTTTCGGCAAGCAGAAGGGATATAACTTCTCCGTTCAGTCGGCGGGAAAGGAATTCCGCTGCAAGGTCGTCGCCGGCGTGTGGAGAGGCTCTCCCATGACCTTCAAGGATACGGGAGAAGTTGTCTGCCGCCGCACGATCCGCCTCTACAAGATAGAAATGTTCGATATCCTGAAGAAGATCGACTGCTCGTTTGAGAGCGACAATACGAAGATACTCATCGTGGTCCCGACACCGTTCGAGCTGTACGTCGGAAAAGATCAGGCCGACAACGCCGACATGGCGGGAAAATATCAGATCTTCACCGCAAGGGGCTTTATCGGTGCGCTCGACCGCGAATGCCTCGGCAAGAAGATGATCTGACAGAAAATCAAAAAAACTCCCGGAAGGGAGTTTTTTATTCGATTCTTATTTCGGGGCATTCGACCTCGCCGAGCACAGTGCCGTTTTCGGCGATCTGGCAGACCGTGAGCTCGTCCGCCTCGGACACGTCTCCGCTGACGATGAGACTGTCGCTCACGAAGATCGTGTCGACCTCTCTTCCGTCCACGAAGATCACGCTTGACGGCGTGAAGTTTTCTCCGAGCACGTACAGCGTGTCGTACTTGATGTACGCTTCCGTTGCCGCCACCCTGCGCCAGCCGAGCTTCATGTCGGGGACCTTGTACGGGAACTTTCCGCCGTAGGCGAACTTCTCGCCGAACAGCACGTCGTAGGAAAGATCATTCAGCGTCTTTTCGTAGCCGTCCTTTCCGTACATTCCGACGTTGCAGTCCGAAATGATGCCGCCGTTGATGCCGAGAGCGTTCAGCACGTACGCGCCGAGTCTGTGCGCGTCGAGATCCGCGTCGTCGAGCTCAAGTCCGAAATTGTTCCAGATTACGTACTCCGTCTTGTAGAGCGAGCCCGTCTCAACGTCCGTGCCCTTCAGATCGAGCGCGGGCAGGTGGTCTCCGAACATCACGACCACGGTGTCTTCGTCTCTCTTTTCAAGCTCTGTCAGAAGAGCTTCGATGAATCTGTCCTCGTCGCGGAGCTGCTCCGCGTAGTAACCGAAAGCGTTCAGTATCTCGTCCGTGAATCTCTCGTCGCCCGTGACGGTGAATCCGGCGTCTTCTCTGTCCGTGCGCGAGTATTTGCCGTGCGGCTGAACGGAGATCGTATACACGAAATCCTTTCCCTTCGTGCTGTCGAGCACTCCCGTGACCTCGCCCGTCAGCACGTCGTCCTTCGCCCAGCCGAGCTCGTTGAAGCTGACGCCGTTCATGTACTCGAGAGGAGTAAAGGTGTCGAAACCGAGGTTTTCCATTACGACGTATCTGTCGTAGAACGTGCCGGTGTGATTGTGCAGGGCGTGGCAGGCGTAGCCGGCCTCGGAGAGATAATACGCGAGCGACTCGCACGGCGAATCTTTAAGGACCGTTTCGTACGGATACTCTCCGAGTCCGAAGCAGGACAGCGGGAGACCGCAGAGGATCTCGAACTCCGTGTTGACCGTTCCGGCACCGGAAACGGGCACTTCGAGGAAGCCCGAGGGGAACTTCGCCGTTAGACTTCTGAAATACGGGATCGGATCGTCCGACGTGTCGATCCCGCGCACCTGACTCAGGTCGAAGAACGACTCGAGCTGGAGGAAAATGACGTTCGGCGCGTTTTCCGAGGTCTCTCCCTGATGGTCGACGCTGTCGACGATATCTCCGATCATCTCCTCGGAATAGTTGTCGGGGCGCTCGATACCGCGGTCGAAGAGGCTGACGGAGAAGCTGTAAACGAAGCCGTATTCGTCGTAGACCTCGGGCAGATTCATCTTGTGGATCGTGCTCTTGTAAAGCCCGACCGAAGCGGCGAACGCGCCGCCGCAGACGAGAGCCGCGGCGCAGACCGTGATGACGGCGCGCTTCATGTTTTTCGACTTTGATTTCAGCTTGATGAAGGCAAGCACCATTACGGCGATCGCGGTAAGTATCGCCGCACAGATGAGGATGAGCTGCGGGATCGTCAGGTAGATCGTGATGATCCCGAGCACGGAGAACAGTATCCTGAAATCCTCCGCGGACAGAGGATTGACTCTGTACGAGAGCAGTATGATGTTCGTGATGGCGAGCGCCGCCCAGATCTCACAGACGAGCAGGAGCACACCCGGTCGCCTGATGGTCAGAAGCGAAAGCGAGAGGGTAAAGTATATGAGCGAAAAAGCGCAGAGAAAAGCGAGAGGATGCCTGTACGGATAGGTGAGTCCCGAGACGAATCCCGAGTTCGTCATCTCGATGCCGGTCACTGCGAGATACGACCAGAGGACGTATCTCACCTCCGGCGCCGAAAAGACTTTCGCGAAAAAGCGCTTTATTTTATCAAAAAAGGTTTTCATCCATATATTCCTTTTGCGTGTTTTTTCTGTCTGTAAGGATATTATACTTTATCTTTCGTTTTTTTTCAATCGGGAAAGAAAAATCTTTCATTTCTCCCTTTTTCCAAATAAGAACCGTCCGCGGCGTTCGCGGACGGTTCTTGGTGTCAGTTGTAGTGCTTTTTTACGTAATGTTTCTCGCAGAGGAAGAGAAGCACCGCGATGACGGCGATCACCAGAAGGTACTTCGGGATCGCGATCTTCAGCGGGTCTTCGCTGAGTCCGTCGAGGGTGAACGGATAGATCTTTTCACAAAGCTTTGCCATTGCGCTCTCTCCGCCGCTCATCATGAAGAAGAACACCGGAAGCGCACCCGTGATGAGGATGCTGAGCACTATCGTGCCCGCGACAGATCCCGTGAGCTCTCCGACGATCAGGATGATGAAATAGTTGGCGAATCTCGTCAGGAAACGGATCAGCACCTGCGACCACACGATCCCATCGGGATCGGTGATGAGGTTCCCGATGATGCCCGCGACCGTTGTCACGACGAGCATCGAAACTCCGACGATGATCGCGACGGCACACTTTGCGCGGAAGATCTCGCCGTAGGTGATTCCGCTGCCCGCGATGTTCTTGAGCGTCGTCTTGTCGCCGTCCTTGTGCGTCAGTTCGGAGACGAGGAGAGTCGAGATGACGAAAAGCGAAATTGAAAGTCCGGGATTCTTGGTCATTATCGTGTTGACAACGGAGCAGATCACGAAGATGCCGAGGTAGATCCACAGCTTGAACGATTTTGAAAGGTAATAGAATTCGGCTCTTATCACTTGTTTCATGACAGCTCTCCTTTCGCAAGACTCACGAACAGATCCTCGATATTGACGTCGCCGTTCATGACGTCGGCCTCGGAGAGTTCTTTCACGAGCTTGCCTTCGAGGATGAAGCCGTAGCAGGTGGCAAGCTTCTGGAGCTCGCCGAGAATGTGGCTCGAGATCACGATCGTGACGCCTTTTTTGTTCATATCGAGAAGCAGATTTCTTATCTTGACTATCGCGACCGGGTCGAGACCGTTCACGGGCTCGTCGAGGATCAGCGTTTCGGGATCGCCCATGATGGCGGCGGCGATGCCGAGAAGCTGTTTCTGACCGAGGGAGAAGGTCTTGACTTTGGCATTTTTCTTTTCGGGAATGCCGACCTTTTCGAGAGCCTCGTCGATGGCACGTTCGGGATCGTCAAGCTCGATCAGCTTTGCTCTGTACACGAGGTTCTGATACGCCGTGAGGTTGTCGTAGAACGCGGGGGACTCGATCATGAATCCGATGCGGCGTCTGACCTCGTTTATTTCTCCGCCGGCAAGCTCGACTGTGCCGCTTGTTGCCTTCGTCAGTCCGAGTACTATCTTCATCCACGTCGTTTTACCTGCGCCGTTGCGCCCGACGAGACCGTAGATGCTCCCTTTCTTAACGGTGATGCTCACGCCGTCGTTCGCGTTGTAGTCGCCGTACGTCTTCGTGATCCCCTTCGTTGTGATGACGGCGGGTCTGTCTCCTGCGTAATATTCGTGGCTGTAATTGAAATGAGAGTCACGTGCAGGGGCTTGTGTCCCGCCCGCAAGACTTGCCTTCAGATCTCTCAAAGCGTCCTCGAGAACGTTTATCTGTGAAGACACCGCAGACTCCGATTCGGCAGAATCGAGCATGCGCTTGAGCCTTGATGCTTCATCAAACCAGTTTCCCATGGTTTTCTCCTTATATTCAGATTATTTGCGCAGAATTATATCACATGAAAAATAAAAATGCAAGAGAAAATAAAAAAACTATTGATTATTTCCGCGCGATGATATATAATAATCTCGTAAAACGAAAATATGTTCGTTTTTTCGATATGCAATATTATTGAAAGTGAGATATATATTATGAAGCAAACGACAAAGAAACAGACTCCCGTCGCAGACGGCGCGGAAGGCAAGAAGAAGGCTCTCGAGACGGTGATCTCGCAGCTCGACAAGACCTACGGCAAGGGCACTGTCATCAAGATGGGCGAAAACCCGCAGATGAACGTTTCCGCGATCTCCACGGGCTCGCTCACGCTCGACATCGCGCTCGGCGTCGGCGGACTCCCGAAGGGCAGGATCGTAGAGATCTTCGGGCCCGAATCCTCCGGTAAAACGACGGTGGCTCTCCACGCGATAGCAGAGGCACAGAAGGCGGGCGGCGAGGCTGCGTTCATCGACGCGGAGCACGCGCTCGATCCCGTTTACGCGAAGGCTCTCGGCGTTGACATCGACAATCTTCTCGTTTCTCAGCCCGACAGCGGCGAGCAGGCACTTGAGATCTGCGAAGCACTCGTCCGTTCGGGAGCGATCGACATCGTGGTCATCGACTCCGTCGCGGCTCTCGTTCCGCAGCAGGAGATCGAGGGCGACATGGGCGCGTCCCACGTCGGACTTCAGGCGAGACTTATGTCTCAGGCACTGAGAAAGCTCTCCGGTACGATCTCGAAGACGAACTGCATCGTCATCTTCATCAACCAGCTCCGCGAGAAGGTCGGCGTGGTCTACGGAAATCCCGAGACGACCACGGGCGGCAGAGCGCTGAAATTCTACGCATCCGTCCGCATCGACATCCGCAAGTCGGAAATGCTGAAGAACGGCACGGACACGTACGGCAACAAAGTAAAATGCAAGGTCGTGAAGAACAAGGTCGCGCCTCCGTTCAAGGTGGCTGAGTTCGACATCCTTTACGGCAAGGGCATCTCGAAATCGAGCGAGATCCTCGAGATCGGCATCAGCCGCGGCATCATCGAAAAGAGCGGCGCGTGGATCTCTTACGAGGGCACGAGACTCGGACAGGGCAGAGACAACGCGAGAGCGTTCATCGAGAACGATCCCGCTCTCATGGCAGAGCTTGAAGAGAAGATCAAGGCGGCTCTCACCGAGCACTCGGACGATATGCTCGAGGACGATCTCGACGCTGACGAGGACGATCTCGACATCCGTCTCCTCGACCTCGACGGAGATCTTGAATGAACTAAATTTGTCAAGGGGAGAACCTTTCCTGAAAGAAAGGTTCTCCCCTTGAAACCCCTTTCCAAAGAACTTTGGAAAGGGGTTATTTCGATTCTTTCGTTGCAAACGAAAACAAGGTATGGTATAATAACGTAAAAGAGACGAAAGGAAGTGTGCGTATGAAAGTGAATAAGGCGGAGTACGCGTGCTTCCGCAATCTGCAGAACGTGTCGATAGAATTTTCCGGGGGAGTGAACGTCCTGTGGGGCATGAACGCGCAGGGAAAATCCAACATCCTCGAGGGGATATACTATTTTGCGCGCGGAAGATCGTTCCGCGGCGCGAAGGACGTCGATCTCGTTAAGTTCAGCGAGGAGGCGGCCCGCTTCGGCATAACGTTCACGCACGACGGCTCCGACTCGGAGACGAAGCTGTCCGCCGCGATCTCGTCCGCCGGCAGAAAAAAGCTTTACAGAAACGGCGCGAATCTGAGAGGAGCTGCCGAAATGCTCGGCAATTTCAGAGCCGTGATGTTCTGCCCGTCCCACCTTTCGATCGTCAGCGGAGGCCCTGCCGAGAGGCGAGCCTTCCTCGATATCGCGATCGCGCAGAACTCGTCCCGATACGTATATTATCTCTCAAACTACCGTCGCTTCCTCGCCGAGAGGAACGCGCTCCTGAAGCGGGCGGAGTCGGGCGTGTCCGTGTCAAAAGAGGAGTGGGAGACCTACGCGGAGCAGCTTTCCGTCGCGGCGTCTGAGATCTTCGTTCAGCGCGACGATTACTGCAAAATGCTGACGGGAGACGTCTCGGGATATTTCCGTGACATGACGGGCGGCGCGGAGCAGCCGGAGCTTATCTACGTTTCTCACGCCGGATCGGACGCCGAGACTTACTCCTCGAAAGAGGCGTACAGGGCGGGACTTTTCGAAAAACTGACAAACAACGTCGAGAGGGAGTGCGCCGCAGGCTCGACTCTGTGGGGACCGCACAAGGACGACGTTTCGATACTTATAAACGGAAAAGAAGCGAAGCTGTACGCGTCGCAGGGGCAGCAGAGAAGCGTCGCGCTTGCGATGAAGCTCGCGGAGGGAGAAATATCGCGCAGAATGTCTGGCGAGTACCCCGTTTTTTTACTCGACGACGTGTTCTCCGAGCTTGACGCAGGCCGTCGGGCGTTCATCATGGAGTGCCTCAGAGGCAGACAGATCATCGTGACCTCTTGCGAGCCGTCCGTCGTTCCGGACGGTGACGGAGAGATCGCCTTCTTCGAGGTGAAGGGCGGTGAGACCGTTGGATGAAACGTACGTCATCGGCTCGGTGAAGGAGGGCACAAATTCCGTCACGGTCGAGGTCATCACCCCGTCGGGAGAGGTCAGAAAAATCAGGATGACGCTGAAGCTGTGGGAAGGCTTCGCGTATAAAAGCGCCGACGTGATTGACAGGACGGTCTTTGAGAAAATGTCGTCTGTCGGCGAGGCCTGCGAGGCGCTAACCCGTGCGCTCAGACTTATCGCGGACGCGCCGTACAGCTACAAGGCGTTGGCGATGAAGCTGAAAAGAAGCGGTTTTTCGCCTGAATCGGCGGATGCCGCGATCGCGACGGTCAAGAGACGCGGACTCATCGACGAGGACGCGCAGGCGCTCGATGCGGCGGAGAAATACGCAAAGCGGAATCTCAGAGGTCCGTCGAGGATAAAAGCCGATTTAATCGCTCACGGATATCCCGCCGACGTTGCCGCAAGGGCCGCTGAGGGAGTACCCGCGGAGCTGTACGACGAGGCACTTGAAAAGAACATCGCAAAAAAAGGGATACCGGAAGACAAAAAGGGCTGCGACAAGCTCGCCGCATCGCTCATCCGCCTCGGCTTCCCCGTATCAAAAATCATAGAAAAAATGAAAAAGCACCCGTATGCGTCGGGTTCTAAAGGACAGTTTTAACTCTATAGGATAGCAGCGAGATAGCGGTTACCGACAGAGGCTCCCTTGTGTAAAGTGAGGCTTATTGTTTGCCTGCAAGTGCGCACTTACTCACCACCAGAGGTGGTTGTGCGAAATAAACAATATACCGCCGAGAGTAGCCAAACGGTTACTCTCGGCGGTGAAATATTAGATCACTAAATAAGCCCCCAACATCTGTTTGTTGTTATCCTTGTCAAAGGTTAAATAGCCTTGTCTGATAGCTTCTTCCAAGACCGCGCCGCGCATTGAAAAAATGTTAACGCAAGCGTGATCGATTTGAAATTCATCCTCTTTCAAGAATTCGGGAATTTCTTTATAAATCTGTTCTCGGCAGAACAAATAGTGACGAGTCGCTATTTCCGTTGCTTTATGGCGAAGCTCCTCAAATTGTTCTCGTATCTCCTTTGGCATTTTGCTTGATTTGTTTTTGCGCATAACCATAATGGCGGGAATATAACCATCATAAGTCTTTTTGATATATCCATAAGATTCTAATCTGTTTAGAATAGACTTATCAATATCTGCGCTCTTGCCCTCGGCAACCGCAACCATTGCTTGCCCGTCCGCATAGGTAAGAACCGGTGGTGTGCGATTTTCAATTCCGCAATACTTGAAGCGGAATTGACGGAACATAATTTCGGGCAAATCCTTTTCGTTGGGGCATGAAACACATCCGCTAAGACCCACATGTTTGGGCTCATCGCCGTGATGGATTTCCATACCAAGCAAATCCCATTCGCCACCATTAGGACGGATAGTATGTCCCCATGGACCAATATTAGGAACATCTTTGGCGTTTTTATTAAAAGGCTTAAGGGTATCAAAAGATACGTTATCAGCTTCGATCATAAGAAGCGCCCACTTCATATCCTCATAGCTTTGATAACCTTCATGCCAATTAGGTGCATTTTTGTTTGACCACTCAATATTATACTCCATCGTGTCAATGATCGCCTTTGTAAGCTCAGGAGCAATCCCACGCACATGTGCACAAATCTTTTCTTGTGCTTCCGCACTCACAATAAAAATGTTGGTTTCGTATTTATTGCCATTTTTCTTCATCAATGTAGCATCTACAAGTGTAGATAGTTCTTCTTCCATATACGGAAGAGCTACTCCCACCTCCATTGCAAGTTCTTCTGCCGTTGCAGGTGTTCTATATGCTGCAAGCATAATGTTTTTGCTGAGAGAACGCGAAACATAAATTCCGGGTTCGCCATTTGCCCCATGTAACCCATTAACCCAAAATGCAATATTTTCGGGATTATAGCTTAATTTTCCAAATTCTCTTGCCATATCCATACCTTCTTTCAATATTTCTCGTGTACGGAGAAGCCGTGACTTCACCGTACTTGTGGGAAGCGAGAGCGATTCTGCAATCTCACGAACATTTTTGTTTTCTATGTAATAGGCAACAACGATGTTACGATAATCACTTTTGATGAACGCCAGCTCGCGCCGAAGCAGAGCCTTTTGCTCTGTATGTATCATTTCATCAAGGATACTTTCGCTTTCGTCTTCAATTTCATAGTCGCCGATATCGGAACCGGTTACCGATTC
>JAKSPW010000160.1 GCA_024404435.1 Clostridia bacterium
ATCGAAGAGAGTCCTGACGCTCGCATACATGAACCGCGAGAGCCTTGAGATCTCGATCGAAAAGGAGCTGACCTGCTTCTGGAGCCGTTCCAGACAAAAACTGTGGCTTAAGGGCGAGACGAGCGGGCACTTCCAGCACATCGTTTCGATAACAGCCGACTGCGACCGCGACGCTCTCGTCGTGATGGTCGAGCCGGATGGAGCCGCCTGCCACCTCGGCACCACCTCGTGCTTCGAGTACCCGCTTTACGAGAGCGAGGAGAGACACGAGTTCTCATACGAGGGGCTGTTCGAGCTGATCCGCGGCAGAAAGACCGAGAAAAAAGAGGGCGCGTACACGACCTACCTCTTTAACAAAGGACTTGACAAAATACTCAAAAAAGTCGGCGAGGAGTCGACGGAAGTGATAATTGCCGCAAAGGCAGAAGACAAAAAAGAGACGGTCTACGAGATCGCCGACCTCGCATACCACGTCATGGTGCTCATGATCGAGGCGGGCATCTCTCTCGAGGATATCCACCGCGAGCTCGCGAGCCGTCACGTCATCGACAAGAAGGTCAAGCAGGAGAAGATGACCTGATGAAGTACTCGGATTTTCACGTTCACTCGAAATTCAGCGACGGCGGCAGTTTTGCCGAGGACGTCGTGCTCTCCGCGATAGACAAAGGCCTTGATGCCATCGGATTTTCCGAGCACTCATACACACCGATGGACTTTCCGTACTGCCTGCACCTCGACAAGATAGAGGAGTACGCAAAGGAGTGCGCGCGGCTGAAAGAAAAATATAAGGACAAGATCGACGTTTATCACGGGATCGAGCAGGACTATTACGCTCCGCTCCCGCCCGACGGCTACGACTACGTCATCGGCTCGGCGCACTGGATAAAGACGCCGGACGGACACATCCCCGTCGACAGCCGTTCCGAAATTCTGCGCGAGGGCGCGGAGAAGTATTTCGGCGGCGACATATACGCTCTCGTCGAAGAATACTACCGCATGGTCGGAGAAGTGGTAGAAAAGTGGAACGCCGACGTCGTCGGTCACTTCGACCTCATCACGAAGTTCATCGAACTCGACCCGACGCTCTTTGACGAAAGTCACCCGAGATACGTCGCCGCGTGGCGTAAAGCCGCGGACAGGCTGCTCGAAACGGGCGCGGTCTTCGAGATCAACACGGGCGCGATCTCGCGTAAGTGCAGAACGACGCCTTATCCCGCGCCGCAGATTTACGAATACTTGAGGGAGCGCGGTGCGAAGTTCATTCTGTCGAGTGACAGCCACAGCGCGGAAACTATCGTCTTCAAGTTCGACGAGGTAGAGTGGGAAACTGTCGACTTTCATGAAATAATCAAAAAAAAGATGCCGTAAGGCATCTTTTTTGATTTTTTCAGAGTTTTTTTGTGCGGATCATGATCGAGGTGCGGGGCTCGTCTGCCGTCAGCAGGATGCCGCTTTGCAGTTCGACACCGTCAAGGACGGACTTTTCACCCGTGTCGGCGTTTTCAAGCACGTATTTCGCGCCCGCTTCCGCGAAGGGAAGCTTTGCCGTGAACGTGGGGGAGTTCGCCTCCTCCATTCTGAACGCGAGCAGAACTCCGTCTCCGGTCTCTTCGTCGTTGTAGGCGAGCACCGTCCAGTCCGATCTGTTGCTGTCGTGATGCCACGGCGTCAGAACGTAAAGGTCCTTCGTGAGCAGGCGGCTGATGCTTCTCCATTCGGAGAGATTTTTTCTGAAAAGATCGAAGTCGAGCTCCGCGTTGTGCACGAACGCCTCGGAGAAATTGAAGATCGGCAGAAAGGACGCTCTCGAAACGTAGCTGTCGACTCCCTTGCCCGTGCTCGGCGCGAGCTCGTATGACGTCTCTTTCACGACCGAACCGTGGAACGGTATCCACTTGCAGAACGAGGTGGTCATCGAGAGGCGGAGCGAGGTCGTCGTGCGGTCCGCGTCACTGCGCATCAGCGGGAAACCGCGGCGCATCGACTCGATGTCGTTTCTGCCGCCTCCCGAGGCGCAGGAATCGACGAAGGTGCACTTGCCGTTCTTCGCACAGAAATCAATTATTCCGTCCCAGAGCTTATAATGTCCGCAGATGCACTTGTTCTCGGCGATGCCGTGCCGCTTCACGCCGTACTTTTCTTCCTCGCGTCTGTCGAGCGTGCGCCACGAAAATCCGGGGTCGCTGTTGTTGTCTTCTCTGTACATGTCGACTTCGTTTTCGCCCATCATCTTCGTGATGCGGCCGAGCGTCCATTCGAGGCACTTTTCGTCGCCGATGTTGCTCGTCACGACGGTGCCGTTCGGGATCGCCCATTCGGGATCGTAGCCGTAGTTCTTCACGAGGTCGTCAACGTGCGTCACTCTTTCCGGCTCGAACCAGCAGAGCACCCTGATGCCGTTCTCGTGGCACGCCTCGTTTGATTCCCTGAACGTCTTTCCCGGCCACTTGTCGCGGTCGAGCTCCCACGAGCCCGTCGTTCCCCACCAGTCGGTCTCGACCGTGTTGCCCGCGGGATCATAGTACCAGCCGGCGTCGAACCAACGGAAATCGAACTTCAGACCCTCCGCGATTATTTTGTCGAGCGTCGGCCTCCATGTGAAGTATCTCTCCGATATGCTTCCGTCGGAGTTCGGGAGTCCCGTGTCGTACGCCCAGAAGGTCGTTGCGAACGGCTCAAGGCTATTGCCCGCCGTGTCAGCCTTCGGGAGATTATATTTCATGAACCATTCGCGCCAGAGATTCGTCGCGTTGTCGGAGTTTCTGCCCGAGTAGGGAAGCATTACCATGAGTCCCGTTCTGATTTTCTCGCCCGGGAGGAGAACGGCGTCAAATCCCACGTTCGTCTTCGCCAGAAGGCGAGCGGCACCGCCGACGTACGAGAACGCGGCCTCCCACGTCCCCGCCCATCCGAGAGCGAGCAGAGTGCCGCCGTCGCCGTGGACGAGGTCGAAGTACGGGAACACCTTATGCGTCGCGCGCCCCTCCTCCGAGAGATAGTATTTGTCCGCTTTCGTGAGGTCGTGATCGTATGCGGCGTATTTGTTGACGTGGTCGCCCATGCAGGAGCGGATCATAGGGCCGTCGCCCTCAAACGTGCCGTCGAAAGTGTAAACGTCGCTCAGAACTCCGGAGTTTTCTTTCCCCGCGTTCTCGAAATAAACGGTATATTCGACCTCTCCAAACTCACCGTTCAGAAGCACCTCCGCGCTGACTTTCAGATTCTTGTCGGGACTTGCCGAAAGCTTGGCTTTTCTGCCGATCACGGTGTCGCAGTACTCCTTCGTGAGTGAAAGTCCGTCGAATCCCGAATACTTTTTCCCGTTGTATCTGAATGAAAACGGCACTTTGCCGTCTTCCGTCATTCTGTTGAACGTTTCGATGCCTCTTTGCAGGTTCAAGCTGATTTTTGACATTTTTATGACCATTCCTTTCTTAGCATTTGTGCCGGTTCTGTGAATTTGCCGCCGCATTATGCGGCAAAAGGCACAAATGGGGTTTGAAAGCAGCTCACCTGCGACTCAGGTTCTCTTTGCTTTCAAACTTATACCTCTATTCTGTCAGTTGTCCGCCAGTACGCGTCAAGTAATGCTATCGGGGCGCAGGTGCGGTGTCTGCCGTAGTCAACGAAGTCTGCCATGGCGCACAGCGCGCGTAACGCCTCTTCTGATATTTTTTTGTTCGGGCACATGGAGGCGACGGTGATACCCTCGCCGACCGCGCGCAGGGGATAGTAGGACTGATGTTCTCTGAAGTCCGACGGCTCCGGAGTGTAGTAGCCCCTGCCGCCGTAGAATCCCGCGTAGAGAGCCTTTGCCTTGTCCCATCTGACGTACGGGATCGAGAGCCATTCGCGCCCTTCCTCCGTCATGAGCTCCCGGGCTCTGCGCACGGACAGTTCTTCATAAGGCCCCGCCATTTTATTTAAAAAGCGCAGACACGTTTCTCTGACCGTTTTCTCATCGTCCAGATCGTAAACAAGTCTGACCGACTGCTGTACCTGCAGACCGACGTACGTGTC
>JAKSPW010000161.1 GCA_024404435.1 Clostridia bacterium
GTGTTTCGATCAGCTCGAAATTAAGGTAGTCTCTGTAGAGCGCGACGCCCTGCGCGTCCGATCCTTCATAAGCGCGGATCGTGACTGTCTGCGGAACGGCACCGGGAGCGATCGTGCAGGTCATCGACGTGACCGTGATCCTTGTGAGTCCCGGGCAGGCGTCGAATGCGCCGACCTCGATGTGCGTGACCTCTTCCGGGATCGTGATATCCGTTTCCGTGCCGGTGTATGCGGTGAGCACTCCGTCGGTTATGGTAAAATCGCCCTCCGCTGCGGCAGAGACGCCGAGCAGGACTGCAATTACGATCGATATTAGTATGGCTGTAAATTTTTTCATAGTATTCTCCTCAGCCTGAACATTCTCATAATATGTTATCATTTTTTTGCCTTTCTGTCAATAGAATAAGGGGAGTTTCCCTCAAAACTGTCGCTCCGTGTCCGCTTTGCATATGATGTAGTAATCCAACTCTAACGGAGAAAGACATGAAAACACTTGCCGAAATCATCATTTCCGCCTTTTTCGTCTACGGCGTATACAGCGCTTTGGGACAAATAAAGGCCATCGTGCGGCGTATTCTCGCGCGGGTTCGCGTTGACAAAACGAACAAATGATTGTATAATATTCATATAACTTAAAAGGAGGTGCCGCTGTGGACAGAGATACGATAAAAATGTCGGAAAGCGAAGAAAACTCGCTCTCGGGCATCATTGATTCCGTCGTTTACCGCAACGATGAGAACGGATACACGGTCTGCGTCATTGAGGACGAATCGGGCTTTCCGGTGACCGCCGTCGGCACCATCCCGTACGTCAACGAGGGCGACAAGATACACGCCTTCGGACATTGGACTACTCACAAGGTCTACGGAAGGCAGTTCTGCGTCGAGACCTTTGACAGGACTCTGCCCGCCGAGGAAGGGGACATTTTCAGATATCTCGCCTCCGGCGCGGTGCGCGGCATCGGACCGAAGACGGCTCAGAAGATAGTCGAAAAGTTCGGCACGGACAGCTTTGACGTTATCGAAAACAATCCCGAGTGGCTTGCCTCCGTCCCGGGTATCTCAAAAGCCAAGGCTCAGACGATAAGCGAAAACTTCAAGACCATCGCGGGTTCGAGAGAATTCATGATGTTCAGCCGCGATTTCTTCCCGTCTGTCACCGCGATGAGGATATACAAAGCGTGGGGCTCGGCAGCTATCGGCAGGATACAGAACAATCCGTACAGCCTTTGCGGCACCTTCCGCGGAATCGGCTTCAAGAGGGCGGACCTTATCGCCTCGTCTCTCGGAATGCCTCAGGATGCCGGGGAGAGGATCGAGGCGGGGATCCTGCACGTTCTCTCGACGGAGGCGTCCCGCAACGGGCACACCTGTCTGCCGATCGGTACACTCACGGAATGCGCATCCGACCTGCTGTTCGGCTCCGACCCGTCAAGGCTCGCCTTTCTCGGCGAGACGGTCGAAAAAATGACGGGCACGGGTAAGCTCGTGACGTATGCCCGCGACGGAGAAAGATACGTTTATCATCCGTATATTTTCAATGCCGAAAGCTACGTTGCAAAGAAACTCTGCGCCCTTGACAGACTCTGCCCGGGAATCGGGGAAGGCGACATCGGACTTCTTATCGAAAAGAGTGAGAAAACCTCGGGACTCCGCTATGCGGCCATGCAGCGCCGTGCTATAGGCGACGCGCTCAGCGGAGGAGTCATGATCCTCACGGGCGGTCCCGGTACCGGTAAGACGACGATCATCAAGGGACTATTGAATATTTTCGAGTCTCTCGACTATTCCGTCGCTCTCGCTGCTCCTACCGGACGTGCCTCTAAGAGAATGAGCGAAGCGACCTCGCACGAGGCGAAGACGATACACAGACTCCTCGAAATGGAATACAATTCCGAAACGGAACCGGTCTTCAACAGAGATGAAAACAATCCGCTTGAGGAAAACGTGATCATCGTCGACGAAGCGTCGATGATCGACACTCTTCTCATGAGCTCGCTTCTGAAAGCGGTGAGGGGCGGCACGAGACTCATCCTGATCGGCGACAGCGATCAGCTTCCGTCCGTCGGATGCGGAAATGTGCTTGCCGACATCATTTCTTCGGAATGCTTCAGCGTTGTTAGGCTGAACGAGGTCTTCCGTCAGTCGGAGGAGAGCCGCATAATCACCAACGCTCACAGGATAAATATGGGCGAGATGCCCGAGATCACGTCGAAGGGAACAGACTTTTTCTTTCTTGAGAGAAAGAGCGACACCGCGGCGGCACAGACCATCGTCGAGCTCGTAACAAGACGGCTGCCTAAAACATACGGAGCTTCGATCACGGACAAAATACAGATAATAACCCCGTCACGCAAGGGAGAAGCGGGAACGGAGTCTCTGAACGAGATGCTCCGCGACGTGCTCAATCCGAGAACTTCGACAAAAGCCGAAAAGCAAAGCAGGAGTATCGTGTTCCGCGCCGGAGACCGCGTGATGCAGACGAAGAACAACTATCAGGTCGAGTGGAAGACGACGTACGGCGAAAACGGCTTCGGTGTGTTCAACGGCGACATCGGAACGATCGAGACGATCGACACGGAGAACGAAGTTTTGACCGTGAACTTCGACGACAGACGGTGCGAGTACGATTATTCGATGCTCGAGGAGCTCGAACACGCATACGCGATCACGGTACACAAGAGTCAGGGAAGCGAATATCCCGTCGTGATTATTCCGGTATATCACTGCGCGCCGATGCTGCAGTCGCGGAATCTTCTGTATACTGCCGTCACGCGCGCGGAGAAGATGGTGATCCTCGTCGGAGACCGCGACGTTCTCCGCACGATGGTCGAAAACGACTATCACGCCGACAGATGCACGATGCTTACGAAAATGATCCTTTCGGAGAGAAACTGAAAATGAGCATTTTTTCAAAAATCGCCGATATGCTTTTCCCGCCGAGGTGCGCTTCCTGCGGCGAGGTCACGGGAGGAGAGCTGCCTCTCTGCGGGGATTGCTTTGAGAAGTATTCGAGAGAAAGCCGCCGAATATGTACGGATTGCGGCAAGCCGGCGAGCGGATGTACCTGCGGCGGCAGGGAAATAAAGACCGTCTTTTACCTTGGCTACTATCCCGACTCAAAAAGAGTCACGGAAAAAATAATATACGTTCTGAAGCGCGAAAAGAACGGCAGGCTCGTCGATTTCTTTGCGCGGGATGTTGCCGCAAAAATCATGTATTATATTAACACCGTCGGGGACGAGGCGGAAGACTACGTCGTGACATTCCCTCCGAGAAGCGAAGAAGGACTCAATAAATACGGCTTCGATCACGCTGAACTTCTCGCGTCCCGGGTTGCTCACTATACGGGGATACCGTTCTGCCGGGCGCTGAAAAGGATCGGCGGCATGGAGCAGAAGAAGCTCTCCGAACTCGGCAGGGCGGAGAACGCAAGGGCATCTCTGAGGATAAAAAACGGCGAGGCGGTAAAGTGCAAAAAGGTCCTGCTCGTCGACGACGTCATGACGACGGGCGCGACGGCGAATATCGCGTCTGAGCTTCTTTATTCGGCAGGAGCACTCGACGTGGTACCGGCGGTCATCGCAAAAACAGTTTCAAAAAAGCGTTAAAGTATTTACTTGTTCCGCTTTTTGTGGTATACTATATAGGCACTTCCGTCCTTAGCTCAGCCCGGATAGAGTACCGGATTCCGATTCCGATGGTCGTGGGTTCGAATCCCTCAGGGCGGGCCAAACACAAAACAGCTCCCAACCGGGAGCTGTTTTGTGTTTCGTTCACTAAATGATTTGAACCCCGCGAAACGAAGTTTCGCAGAGTGCAACGGCAAGTGATATTGACAGCTCGGAAAGTCGGTTGCGTTGCACGGGTTCTGAATCCCTCAAAAGTTATTGCTCCCAACCGGGAGCTGTTTTGTGTTTCGTTCACTAAATGATTTGAACCTCTCAAAACAATGTTTCACAGAGTGCAAC
>JAKSPW010000162.1 GCA_024404435.1 Clostridia bacterium
CCTTTTGCCTTGCGAACATATAAAACAAAAGAGTACTCTTTCGAGTACTCTTTTTGTTTTATGCGGGTAAAAGGACTTGAACCTTCACGAAGTTGCCCCCACAAGAACCTGAATCTTGCGCGTCTGCCAATTCCGCCACACCCGCGTATTTGTCAACAACGGTATTATATCACAAGTGCCGCATATTTGCAAGTATTATTTTTCGTTTTCCGAAAAAAAGTCGGAGCCCTGCCTCCGCGCGAAATCCCTCCGACAGACTTTGTAATGATTTGTTAATAATTGTTTAATAAATTATATCTTATTTTCACCGACTTCTTAATGTAAAATAGAAACGAACACACAAACGGAGGACAAGCTATGAAAAAAATCCTGTTTTTCTTTGTTTTACTGACACTTACGGCGTGCATCCTGACAACGGGCGTGAGCGCGGAAGAGAAAGCACTTCCGTTTTCCGACGTTTCGGAGAAATCGTGGTATTACGACGCCGCCCGCGAGGCTTATGAGCAGGGACTCATGAAAGGGAAGAGTGATTCCGTTTTCGATCCCGGCGGAAACGTCACGAGAGCCGAATTCGTCACGGTGCTCATGAGAATGTCCGGCGACGAGGCTCCCGAGAGCGGCTCCGACTATAAGGACGTGAAGCCCGCAAACTGGTTCTATTCGGCGGTCTGCTGGGCAAACGCTTCCGGCATCGTCAACGGCTACGAGGATCACACCTTCCGTCCGAACGCCAACATCAAGAGAAGCGAAATGGCGACGCTGATCGACCGTTTCGTTTCGTACAAGAGCTATACTCTCGGCGATGACGAGACGGCTGCCGCTTCCTTCCCCGACGTCAAGGGAACGGAATGGTTCGCTGCCTCCGTTGAGAATCTCAGACAGTCGGGCCTCTTCAAGGGCAACGACAAGGGAGAATTCCGCCCGAACGCTTACGCAACGCGCGCCGAGACCGCGACGCTGTTCACCCGTCTGGCGGAAAAGATCCGCGAAAGCGAGAGTGACCTCAGACTTCCGAAGATCACGATCAATACCGAAACCGGACGCGACGTCGAATCCAAGGAAGAGTACATCCTCTGCGACTTCACCCTGAAATCTGCCGACGGCAGAAACGTCGAGACCTCCGAGGTCAAGATCCGCGGCAGAGGCAACACCGCGTGGAGAGTCGACAAGAAGTCCTACAAGCTGAAGTTCCCCGAAAAGGTCTGCCTCATGGACGAGACCGTCGGCGACACGAAGGCAAAGGACTGGACGCTGCTCGCCTGCCACTTCGACAAGAGCCTTATCCGCAACTTCGTCGGATACAAAATGGCGTCCGTGCTCGACGGGATCGAGTGGACTCCGTACGCCGAAATGGTCGAGGTCTACCTCAACGGCGAATACAGAGGCGTTTACATGCTCTCCGAGCAGGTCGAGGTAAACAAGAAGAGAGTCAACATCGACGACAGCACGACCGAGGACAAGATCGGCTTCTTGCTCGAGCTCGACTTCTGGAGCGCGGGCACGTACAACGTCGACTACTTCAAAACGAACGGCTTCAAGTACACGATCAAGAACGATTTCAGAGACGAGGAGCAGGCAGAGGCGGTCAGATACCACCTCGACACGGTCTACAACGTCATCTGCGAGGGCGACTTTGACAAGATAAAAGAGTGTGTCGACCTCGACTCCGCGATCGACATGTATCTGGTCAACGAGGTCTACAAGAACATCGACGTCGGCTCCGGCAGCTTCTACATGTACTTCAAGAAGCCGCAGGGCAAGCTCTACTTCGGCCCCGTGTGGGACCTTGACGGTGCTCTCGGAAGAACGACCCGCGCGTCCGACGCCGAAGGTCTGTGGGCAGGACACGTTATCAACGGAAACAACAAATATACGGGAGACGCCAACATCTGGTTCGCGGCGCTTATGTCAAACAAGGAGTTCAGAGACCTCGTCGCAGAGCGCTGGACGGAGATAAAGGATCCTCTGCTGAACGTCATAGACGAGTCGCTCGTGCCCGTATACGAAAACATCGATCTCTATGAAAAGAACTTCGAAACGTGGCCGATCCTGAAGTCGTACCAGTCGGGTGAGACCAATTTCCCGACCTGCAAGGCTCACATCGACTACGTCAAGAAGTGGACGGAAGACAGGATCGCGTGGCTCGACTCCTACTTCACGTCGGATACGTTTGCCGACAACTATCCGGCAGACCGCAGCAAGACGCACCTCAGTGCCGACGGCCCGACCGATCTGATCGAGGATCACGACAAGTGGGTGCTTCCCGAATGGGCAAAGGACATTCCTCTCGTTCAGAATTACTTTGACAGGATCTACGATATGTGCGAAGAGCATCTGGAGGACGGAAGGATATGCTTCGACCTCGGCGGAAGAGTGACCTTCACGCCTGAGAATTTCTCGAGAGTGGTACTCGGTGAATATATGGGGCTCGACACGTCGAGATATGAATTTGTCTTCGACATGGATGAATTTGAAAACTACAAGTCCGAATACGGCGGTCAGGGAGACGGTTACGGTGTCGCAGACCGCTTCACGGTGTGCATCCACGACAAGGTGACGGGAGAGAGCTCGGCATACGACAGGATCATATTCAACGTAACGAAGAGGCTCTCGCTGAATCCGAAGTTCGGCGCATAAAAACGTTTCTGCGAAAAACGGTGCAATCCAAAAGCCCTGTGTTCATAAGGACAGTCAATAATTGAATAAAAAGAAGCACCTGCTGAATGAGAGTCAAGCTCTTTATCAGCAGGTGTTTTGTCTCATACTGTGACAAGCAGGGATTTTTTTATTTCTTCATTCCGAGCCAGATGAGGAGCACGGTGATGTCCGCGGGGCTGACGCCCGAGATGCGGGCGGCCTGACCGACGGATGCGGGGCGCACCTTCGAGAGCTTCTCTGCCGCCTCGAGCCTGAGCCCTTTGATCGCTTTATAGTCGATGTCGTCGGGGAGCAGAGTCGTCTCGCTCTTCTGCTGACGCGCCGCCTCGTCGATCTGACGCTTGACGTAGCCGGCATACTTGATCTCCGTCTCGACTCTGTGCCTCATCGAGTGCGAAAGCGCGGGGCGCGCGGGGTCTATCTCCGCCGTGTCATCGTACGTAAGCTGCGGACGGCGGATGATGTCTGCCGCCGAGATGCCCGATGAGACGGGTGTCGTTCCGTGAGAGGTCAGAAGGTCGTTTACCGCCGACGGGCCGAAATTCGTGTGCTCGAGACGCTCGCATTCCTCCGCGATGATCCTTTCCTTTTCTTCCGCCGCCTCGGCTCTTTCCTTCGAGATGAGTCCCGCTCTCACGCCGTAATCGGTGAGTCTTGCCTCGGCGTTGTCCTGCCTCAGGAGGAGCCTGAACTCACTTCTGCTCGTCATGATGCGGTACGGCTCCGCGGTACCCTTCGTCACGAGGTCGTCGACGAGAGTGCCGATATAGGACGACTGGCGCGGGAGTATGATCTGTTCTTCGCCGCGGACCGCAAGAGAGGCGTTGATGCCCGCAAGAAGTCCCTGCGCGGCGGCTTCCTCGTAGCCGGACGAGCCGTTGAACTGCCCCGCGCCGAAGAGGCGCGCGACCTTCTTGAATTCGAGCGTCGGGTAAAGCTCCGTCGGATCGACGCAGTCGTACTCGATCGCGTACGCGTAGCGCATGATCTCCGCCTCTTCAAAGCCCCGGAGGCTGTGCAGCATTTTGAGCTGAACTTCGGCGGGCAGGGAGGACGAAAATCCCTGAAGATATATCTCGCCCGTATCGAGTCCGACCGGCTCGACGAAGAGCTGATGCCTCTCCTTGTCGGGGAAATGCATGATCTTGTCTTCTATTGACGGGCAGTAGCGCGGCCCGATGCCGTGGATCTTGCCCGAATACATCGGGGACAGACCGATGTTGTCTCTGATTATCCGATGCGTTTCGGCATTCGTGTAGACGATGTGACAGTCGCTCTGCGTGATGGCGTTCAGCTTTGCCT
>JAKSPW010000163.1 GCA_024404435.1 Clostridia bacterium
GTCGACGAGCCGCCTGTACAGTGCAACCGCCTCGTCTGTCAGCACCGAATCCGCATTCGTCGCCTTTTTGAGCGAGAAGGTCCCGTGAGGAGAAGCGTCTCTGACGCTCCACGAATAGACGATCCCGAGCGTGACCGAATCCGTGACGACTTCTTTTTCCATCATGTCGAGGCACATCGCGTCAATCATCTCGCGCACGACCCGCTCCGCTCCGTCCGCCGTGGAGTCGCGCATCAGCACCTGCCCGCTCGAGAGACAGTTCGACTTCGATCTGTACGACTTTATGTCCTCTATCGTCACGGGCTCGCGCCCCCACGCGTGGTCGATCAGCAGCTCCGCGTCGATGCCGAACATACGGTAAAGCACGTCCTCCGGCATCCTTGCGACGGCGCCGAGAGTGAACATCCCGCGGCTTTCGAGCCGACGCGCCGTGCCGGGACCGATCCTCCAGAAATCCGTCAGCGGTCTGTGATTCCACAGCGTCTCGCAATAGCTTTTCTCATCGAGTATCCCGATGAAGTCGGGCGAGTGCTTCGCCGTGATGTCGAGCGCGATCTTCGCAAGATAAAGATTCGTGCCGATCCCGCAGGTGGCGCGCAGTCCGAGATGGTCGTATATCGCGTCCATTATCTTCACGGCGAGCTCCTTTTCGTCCATGCCGTAGAAGGAAAGATACTTCGTCACGTCGAGGAACGCCTCGTCGACGGAGTAGACGTGGATGTCGTCGCGTGAGACGAACGAGAGGTACACGCCGTAGACCTTTGCCGAATAGTCGAGGTATTTCTGCATCCGCGGCGGAGCCTTGATGTAGTCGATGCTTTTCGGTATTTCAAAGACTCTGCATCTGTTTTTCACGCCGAGCGCCTTCATCGCGGGAGTCACCGCGAGGCAGATCGTGCCCGCGCCGCGCGTGGGATCGGCGACGACGAGGCGCGTCGTCATCGGGTCGAGTCCGCGCTCCACGCACTCCACCGAGGCGAAGAAGGACTTGAGGTCAATGCAGAGATAACGTCTGTTTTCCATATTATTTTCATTCACCTGTTTATAATCATTAGTTCCGAACATTTGTTTGTATTTATTATACACCGCATTTCGCAAAAAGTCAACAGAAAAAATCAAGCGCATAAAAAAAGCGGTGCACGGCACCGCTTTTTCTTTTGGAGAAACTTATTTCGCGCTGAGGTTGTTTTCGTAGCTCTCGATCATCTTCTTAACCATCTGACCGCCGATAGAGCCTGCCTGGCGGGAAGTGAGGTCGCCGTTGTAGCCCTTGTTCAGAGTAACGCCGACTTCGCTTGCAGCCTGCTGCTTGAACTGTTCCATAGCAGCCTTGGCTTCGGGAACGTTGATTTTGTTGTTCTGTGCCATTTTGAAAGATCCTTTTCCTCTCTGTCCGTACTCGGTACGTCCGTTTTGGTTGCAGTATAAGCTGAAGAACTCTTGCGTCCTTCGATTTTAGTATGAATCCGAGAAAAGATATTATGAGTGGAAATTTTTAAACAATTCTCTTGTTATTTCGCCCGAAATGAGATATAATTATAGTAGGAAATTATGTCGCAATACAGAGCTTTGTGAAAGGTAGAACAATGAAGCTGAAAAAAGACGTCGAAATATTCGGCAAGGGCCGCATAACGCGTGTTAAGCCCGACGCCGATACGGGACTGTCTCTCGAGCAGGTCGCCGAAAGAGTGGCAAACGGCTGGGACAACAAGCCGGTCGCTTCTCCGACGAAGACCGTCGGACAGATAATCAAAGACAACGTAGTAACTTATTTCAATATAATATTTTTTGCGATCGCGGCTGCACTGATACTCGTCGGTTCGTTCAACAATCTTTCGTTCATGATCATCATCATCGTGAACCTTCTGATCGGTATAGTACAGGAGATAAACTCGAAGCGCATTCTCGACTCGCTGAGGCTTATTTCCGAGCCGAAGATAAAGGTCATACGCGACAGCGCGGAAACGAGCATCATGACCGAAAATCTCGTCGTCGACGACGTCGTCATTTTCGCGTCCGGCATGCAGATCTGCGCCGACGCGACGCTCCTCACGGGCGAGCTTCAGGTAAACGAATCACTTATCACGGGTGAATCCGACGAGATCGCGAAAAAGCCCGGAGACAGACTTCTTTCGGGAAGCTACGTCGTGTCCGGCTCCGGCAGAGCGAGACTCGATGCGGTCGGCGAAGATTCTTTCGTCTCGAAGCTGACGCTCGACGCGAAAAAAGCGAAAAAGAGCAGTGTACACGGCATGATGTACTCGCTGACAAAGCTCATTCAGATAATCGGCATACTCATCATCCCGCTCGGCATCGGTCTGATGCTCACACAGCATTATAATCTCGGACTCGGCATGAAGGCAAACGTCGAGAAGACGGCGGGCGCCATCATCGGCATGATCCCCGAGGGGCTTTATCTGCTCGTGAACGTCACGCTCGCGGTGAGCGTCAGCAAGCTCGCGAGAAAAGATACCCTCGTTCACGACCTCGGATGCATCGAAACGCTCGCGAGAGTCGATACTCTGTGCGTGGATAAAACGGGTACGATCACCGACAACTCGATGAAGGTCGACGGTGTCGTGCCGCTCAGATCGGGAATCGATCCCGTAATGATAATGCGTGATTTCGTCTCCAACATGTCGGACGACAACATCACGATGAAAGCCATGAAGCAGCATTTCGGGCCCGGTACGAGACGGGCGGTCAACGTGATCCCGTTCTCATCGATCACGAAGACGAGCGCCGTGTCGTTCTCCGAAACGGAGCACTACATACTCGGCGCACCTGAGTTCGTGCTTAAGAATCAGTATCAGCTTTACAGAGCCACGATCGATCCGTACGTCATGAACGGAAAGCGCGTGCTCATCCTCGTTCAGGCAACGAATCCGTACAACGACGACATATCGAAGCTCACGCCTCTCGCGCTCGTGCTTCTCACGAATCCGGTGAGACCCGAAGCGCCCGATACGTTCAGATACTTTGCAAAGCAGGGAGTTGACATCAAGGTCATCTCCGGTGACAACCCGCTGACCGTTGCGGCTGCTGCAAGAGAAGCCGGTATCGAGGGAAGCGAGAAGTGCATCGACCTCACCGGACTGAGTGATGAAAGAGTCACCGCCGCCGCGAGCGAATATACCGTATTCGGAAGAGTCAACCCCGAGCAGAAGAGGATTCTCGTCAGGGCTCTGAAAGCAAAGGGACACACCGTCGCGATGACCGGAGACGGCGTCAACGACATCCTCGCGCTCAAGGAAGCCGACTGCTCCATCGCCATGGCGTCCGGCAGCGACGTGACCTGCCAGGTGTCGCACCTCGTGCTTCTCAAATCGAAGTTCTCGTCACTTCCGTCGGTCGTTGCCGAGGGAAGACAGGTCATAAACAACATCGAGCGCTCGGCCGCGCTGTTCCTCGTCAAGAACATCTTCTCGTTCGTCCTCGCGATCATTTCGATCTTCGCGGCGTTCGAGTATCCGCTTCAGCCCGTACAGATCTCGCTTATCAGCGGACTCACGATCGGGATCCCGTCTTTCGTGCTTGCACTCGAAAAGAACGAAAACAGAGTACACGGCAAATTCTTGCTTAACGTCATATATTCCGCATTGCCGGCGGCGCTTACCGATCTTATCGTCGTCATCGGAGTTATCCTCTTTGCGGATGCCTTCAGAATGGATACCGCGGTCTCCTCGTCCGTTATAACGATACTCATGGGACTCGTCGGATTCACGATGATATTCAAACTCTGCCGACCGTTCAACAAGCAGAGAACGGTCCTCATTACGGGACTCGGCGTACTGTTTATCGCCGCGCTCCTTATCATGCCGGGCTTCTTTGAGATCACGCCTCCAGATTACGGCGGCTGGCTCGTGCTCGCAGTATTTACGCTTCTCATACCGTCTGTCATATACAGTATGTCGAACGGAAT
>JAKSPW010000164.1 GCA_024404435.1 Clostridia bacterium
GATTGGAGACTGATATGAAAAAAATAATCTGCATCATCCTGCCCGCGGCGACAGTCATTTCCCTTGCCGCGTTCGGCGTGTCTGCCGCCGAGCCGTTCAGCGACGTGAAGGCGGGCAAGTGGTATCACGACGCCGTGCTCGAGGCGCACGAGCTCGGGCTCATGAACGGCGTGTCGGAGACCGAATTCGCACCGACGAAGAACCTCACCCGCGCGCAGGCGGTGACGCTGCTCGCCAACGCGGTCGGCGCGGACGTGACCTTCAAGGTCGAAAACAAGAGATTTACCGACGTTCCCGTGACGTCGTGGTGCGCCGCCGCCGTTGAATGGGCGTCCGGCGAGGGACTCGTGAACGGATACAGCGACGGCTCGTTCGGCCCGAACAAGAACATCACGAGGCAGGAGACCGCCGCGATCATATCGAGATTCCTTGATTACATCGGCTTCACTCCCGCGCGCGACACGGCCGCGAGAGAGCATTTCACGGACGAAAAGAAGATCAGCTCGTGGGCGGCTGCCGACGTTGAGCTGATGAAGACCTACGGCATCTTCAAGGGCGACGCGGACGGCAATTTCAATCCGAAATCCCCGATCTCCCGCGCCGAGACGGCGACCTTCATGGTCCGCCTCATCCCCGCTTACCGCGAGATCGCCGACAAGCTCGCGCCCGCAGGCGAGAAGATCACCTTTACCTTTGAAAACGCCGGCGAGACCGGCGGACTCGCGTCGACTCTCTGCTCCGACTCCGCAGTGAAAGCGGTGCTTTCGGGCACGGAAGCCGCTGAGGCTCTCGCTCCCGGAGCGAGAAAAGCCATTGACGTCGCGGCGACCTTTTCCCTGAACGGAGCCTCCGTCGCGCGCACCTATCCCGTTTATTTCGTCCGCCGCACGGGCGAGCTGCCCGCTTCCATGCCGACAGTCGACGACCTCGGCGCGGCATACACCGACGAGGCGACGGGCCTCAAGGTCTCGAAGGCACTTCCGATCGGAGACGAGAACGGCGCGATCCTCGGAGAGTCCGGCATCGGTGCGCACGGCGGTCCCGAGAGCAAGGGCCTCCGCACGAGATACGGCGTATACGCGCTGTACGTCACGACGGTATATCCGAAGCCGGACGGCTACACGAACGCCTCCGACGTGTTCAACCTTATTAAGATCACGGACGAGGGCTGCCGCGTCATCATGACGGGAGAGTGCCCGAGAGCGTGGGGCAGCTGCCTGCCCGAGGTCTTTGCGGGCGAGGACGGCTACATATACGTCTCCGTGCTTGCAAATCTGTACGAAAAAGCATGGATGAATATGTATAAGATCGACGAGAAAACGGAGAAGGTCGTCTCCGAGGCTCCCCTCGTCACGAACTTCAAGTATACGATGGCAAACGGTCACGCCTCGCACGGCTACGGCTATTCGATGCCGATACCGGACATTGAGAACGGCAGGATCTACGGGCTCTATACGGGCGGCGCGATCCCCGGCTATCAGGCGTGGTTCATCTACGACATCAAAACGGGCAAGTGGGACACGACCTGCTACTCGATCCAAAACGAATACCGCCTCGGATACTTCATGGCGTACGCCGACGGCGAGGGCGGCTTCTGGTTCTTCGGTCAGCGCGACGTGTACGGCGGCGAGCAGGAGGGCTACACCTCTCTCAGAGAATATCTCGGCGTGTCCGACATCGTGAAACGGAGAGACGGCTACGTCTTCGACGCGATCTACCTCTACCACGTTCCGGACGCAACGAAGGAGATCTTCGAGGTCAGGGAAGTCTACGAGCCCGATTACAGGCACCTCTTTGATATGAAGCATCTCACGAGCCCGTCGATCACGCAGATCAACTACACGGGCGCGTCCTACTACGGACTGGGCGGATGCACCTACCGCGACTTTGATCGCAACCTGCACATCATTTACAGGCGCGACGAGGACAAGAAGGTCGTCCACGCGATCTTTGACACGAACGGCGACAAGATCTTCGAGGACTACATCGAATACACCGATCCGAAATTCGGCGACTACACCGTCGGACTCACGCAGGGCGACGACGGCACGTTCTACCTTCTCATCTGGCACGTTTACAGAAAGGAAGAGCAGGCGAACCTCGAGATCCGCAGCTCCTCCGACGGGCGCGAGTTCACGGTCGCCGTGCCGACGTTCAAGATCGACTCGACGGACGGCGGCAAGCCGGGCTACGAGACGAAGATGATCATCACGAGCCCGAGAAACTACTCACTGATGGACGGCACGGTCGGCATCCTCTTCTACAACGACGCGAAATCGTCCGATGCAAACGGCAACGGTCAGGTAAAATACTACTTCGTTGAAGTCGAGCTTCCGTAAAATAAAAAAAGCACTGCGATGAGACTTGTTCTTAAGGACAGTTTTGTATGACACTCGCCACACAGCGTGGTGAGTAAGTGCGCACTTAGTCAAAAGAAAACAGGCTGACAATAATGGAGCAGTCCCGTAAGGATGTTATTTGACAAAGAAAACCCCGCCGAAAAGGAATTCATATCCTTTTCGGCGGGTAATTCTTTTATCTGACAAACTGGGATTTATCTATTGCTTAATCATATCATTCATTATCTTACCCCATTACAGATCAATCCATATTCCTTCATCCCGAATCAGTGCATTGGACAGACTGCGATAGAAATGCTGTGCCTCTGGGTTGCCTGCGATTAGACCGATAAGTGTGTCTACATGGTATTGCTCTTTCAATTCTTTCCGTAAATGGGTCATTAATGCCTGTGCCACACCCATGTGGCGACTGCTTTTCAGAACGCAAATCCAATCCAGATAAGCCTTTACTGAGCCGTCAAAGTGGCTGGGGATCAGGCAGCTATCAATGCGTCCCACGACACACCCATCTACATAGGCAATATAGCTGACACTTGCCCGAAACAAGGGATTCTCAAAGCTATTGCGGACAGCTTCCTTATATGCCGCATCAATCTCCCAGCCCCAGAAATCTTCCTCCTTGCGAAGGTTACGCTCAAAGGCGAGAACATCCTCGATGCGTTCCTTAGTGTATGGTTCAATTTTTATGTTCATGTCAACCCTCCAAAGTCTCTGCAAAAATGCTATCGCAGAAACGGTTCCATTTTTCTTCGTATTCCTCATGGCTGACCGGCTTCATGTCATTTGGTGTAAAAACTCCCCGCTTTTGTGCTTCTGTCACGAACCGATAAACCCAATCGTCCGATGTATCCATCACGGCGCGAACATGATTCCAGCCCTGCATGACAGCGTAATGCAGCCGTGTGTGACCGTCAAGGGAAACATACCGTCCCTCATGCCGCATGACCGGAATGATAATATCCTCCGAAGCATGGATAAATGTGGAAACAGCGTTGATTTTGTCAGTGTCCACGAAAAACTGTGACGGCTGAATTTGGCTCAACTCCAACTCTATGATCTCCGCTTCCGGATACTCGCAGATCAGTACCCCCTGTGAATCGCAGAAGCGGGTAATATGCGGTGTGTAGAAACGATATTCCTCAATAAGCTCCGCAAAAGCCTCAGTCCTCTCACCCCGCACGACTGCCTCGAATTCGGAAATGATTTCAACCTCATAAGGGCTTCCATCCACAAGAAAGCAGCCATGTTGATTGCGTACTCGCTGTGAAAAATGCTGGTCATCATAGGTATTGATTCTTTCAATATTCATTGCACAACCTCAAAAACACGTGTTCCTAATAATTTTCTCTGCTCCGACAAATTCAAATTTGTCCATGTCAATAACGAGCATCGGATTTTGCCGTACAAAATCCGCATCCGTAAAAACATCCTTATCACACGCCAGCAAAATCAGCCTGTTTTTTCTTTTCAGTTGGTATTTTAAGTGAAATATTTGCCTTACGGCAAATGTGAAATAATCTGCTTTGCAGATTGTGAAATATTGCTTC
>JAKSPW010000165.1 GCA_024404435.1 Clostridia bacterium
AATATCTGGATGTGCGCGCCGTCGACGTCGGCATCCGCCATGATGATTATCTTGCCGTAGCGGAGCTTGTTAATGTCGAAATCTTCTCCGATGCCGCAGCCGAGCGCCTGGATTATCGGGATCAGCGACTGATTCGAGTAGACCTTGTCGAGTCTCGACTTTTCCACGTTCAGAACCTTACCGCGAAGCGGCAGGATCGCCTGATAACGGCTGTCGCGTCCGCTCTTGGCGGAGCCGCCTGCGGAATCTCCCTCGACGAGGTAGACTTCGGTGAATTCCGTTCTCTTGTCCTGGCAGTCGGCAAGCTTGTCCGGCATCGACGAGCTCTCGAGGAAGCCTTTTCGCCTTGTCAGCTCTCTTGCCTTTCTCGCCGCCTCGCGCGCACGGGACGCAGCGAGCGACTTTTCAACTATCGCCTTGGCGACTGCGGGATTTTCTTCGTAATATTCCGACAGCTTTTCGGTCACGATGTTATTGACTATCGTCCTGACCTCGGAGTTTCCGAGCTTCGCCTTCGTCTGGCTCTCGAACTGAGCGTCCGGAAGCTTGACGGATACGACGGCGCAGAGACCCTCGCGGGAGTCGTCGCCCGTGAGATTCTTGTCGGAATCCTTCAGCGCGCCCGATTTTCTCGCGTAGTCGTTCAGCACCTTCGAGATCGCCGCCTTGAAGCCGTCGAGGTGAGTACCGCCGTCGATGGTCGACATGTTGTTTGCGAACGTGACGATCGTCTCGTTGTAGCTGTCGTTGTACTGCATCGCGACCTCGGCGATAATGTCGCCCTTCATCGCGCGCATGTATATGACGTCGGGATGGATGAGTCCCGCGTGTTTCGATTTGTTGAGGTGTGTGACGAAGGACCTGATGCCGCCCTCGTACATGAGATCGTAGACCTTGTAGCCGTCCTCGACGTATTCGCTGCCGGAGTCTGTCGCCATCTTCTCGACGCTCTTCTCTTCTGCGGTCTTGACGCCGAAGTCGTCGTACTCGTCGTCTTCCTCGGGAGCAGCGGGAACGTCCGTCGCTTCAGCCGCAGCGAGCATGCGCTTGATGTCCTCGTCAAGCTCGCCGTCGGTGGCTGAAGTGATCTTTTCTCTCTCGTCGCGGATGATGATGCGGATGCCGGCATTCAGGAACGCCTGCTCACGCAGACGCGTGAGGAGCATCGTGATGTCGAACTCCGTCGTGTCCGTGAATATCTCCGCGTCCGGCTTGAATCTGACGAACAGACCGTGCCTCTCGCCCGCGTCTCCCACGCATTCGAAGGGACGCGCGACGGCACCGCGCTCAAAGCGCATGGTGTATCTCTTGCCCTCGTAGCAGTTGTCGACCTCGAACCACTCGGACAGCGCGTTGACGACGGATGCGCCGACGCCGTGAAGACCGCCCGCGATCTTGTAGCCCGAGCCGCCGAATTTACCGCCCGCGTGGAGCACCGAGAATACGACCTCCATTGCCGGCTTGTTCATCTTGTGGTGCATCTCGGCGGGTACGCCGCGGCCGTTGTCTTCGACCGAAACGCTGCCGTCGGGATACAATACGACCGTGATCTTGTCGCATCTTCCCGCCATCGCCTCGTCGATCGAGTTGTCGACGATCTCGTAAACGAGATGGTGGAGTCCGCGCACGGAGGTCGTACCGATGTACATGCCGGGGCGCTTTCTTACCGCTTCAAGTCCTTCGAGGACCTGGATCTGACTTTCATCGTACACCTGATCCGACACGTCTGCCGTGCCGACGCTCATTTCTTCGTCCGTCAGATCTACTATCTGTTCGTTTTCTGCCATTATTTCCATGCCTTTCAAGTGAAATAACTAATTCTTAATGCCGCCGACGGCGGCAATTCATGTTGTTTCGCCGTGCGAAAGAACAATTCGTGCACCGTAAGGTGCAATTCATTTTTATCATATAATGAATTGCGCTTCGCACATCTTGATCATTCGTTCCGGGAGGACCGAGGCCCTCCCCTACCGCGGAAAAATTGGTTTTTCTCCCGCCGGTATTTCCGTCTGTAAATGCAAGAAAAATCTGAAATCCGGTAGTTTCGTAAACCTAAAACCTCAAATTTTTTTGAGATTCCCACGGGCTCAAGACTTTTATCGCAGACAAAAGTCTTGTTCCCTCGGAATGACAACGTAAAGCGGAAGCTGTACGTTACCCGACAGTCTACACGTTGTCATTGCGAGGAGACACAGCTGAAGCCGTGTCGACGCGGCAATCTCCTGTGATAACGTTAAGCTAATATCACACGACAAACAATGAATTGTGCTTCGCACATGAATTGATTTTCCGATGGAAAATCATGAATTCCCGCCCGCAAAGCGGGCTCCGTTAACAAGCCTTCGGCTTGTTAATAACCCTTTTTCCTCGTTGCGAGTGCCGACGAGGAAATATGCGACAAAATGACCTTCTGCTCCGTTTTGCTGCCCGTGAGCACGAACGAGCGCGGGATGTCGAGCACCGCCGACTCGCATTCGCCCTTCTTCTGCGCAGCCTTCAGAAAATCCGTCGTGATCTGCGGAGTCGTCTCGCCGTCGATATCGAAGATGCCGATGACGTCGTCTCCTCTCACGAGATATCCGTTTCCGAGATGGATAAGCATCAGGAATTCATCCTGCGCGGCATGACGTAGTGAAGGAAGTTGACCTTGTCTTCCTCACCGCTCGCGTCGACTGCCTCATGAGCGGACTCAAGCTTCACGAACGTCGAGCCGTAGGAGGGCTCGATGCAGACTCCCTTTTCCGCGCCGTTGAGACCGATGCGGATGCGGGACACCTCTGCGGGAACCGCTCTCAGCGCGTCGAGGAGCAGACGGCAGGTAAATCCGATCGTGACATCGTCGCCCGTGATCGCTGCCGGAACGCTGTCGAAAATGCTGCCGCTGACGGAGACAGCCGAAATATCGACCTTTCCGCCGCCGAATACCATCTTGACTACCGCCTTGTTGTTGCCGCCGAGCTTGTCTTCACTGATGATCGACGCTCTCTCGAGCGCGTCGCGCAGCTCTGCGGGAGCGAGATAGACCTCCGTTGCGAACGAGCGCGGGATGACTCTCTCGTAATCGAGATATTTCGTCTCGATCATGCGGCAGAAGAAATAAACCGAATCAAACTTGAAAATAACGTGCTTGCTGCCGATGATCATCTCGACCTCGTCCTCGCTGTCGCGGATCATCTTCGAGAGCTCGGCCATGAATTTCGCGGGAATGATGATCTCGCACTCCGGAACGTCTCCCTCGAGCTCTTCTGACACGCCTGAGAGGCGATTTCCGTCGCATCCGACTATCGTCAGTATATTTTCCTTGATCTTAAGCAGTTCGCCGTTGAAAGCGACTCTCTGATCGCTCAGAGCGGCAGCGAAGATCGTCTCGTTTATCATGTTTCTGATAAGATGCTGCGGGAAGCGGTATCTTCTGTCGCCCTTGAACATCGGCATCGACGGGAAATCTTCTCCCTTGTTGACCGAAATTTCAAACGAGCTTGCGCCGCCGGACACGGTAGCGCGGAGATTTGAGTCTACCTCGAGCGTGATGTCGCCGTCAGGCAGAGCGCGGACGATCTGAAGGATCTTCGAGCCGTTGATGACGCACTTGCCCTCTTCGAAGATCCTGCATTCGAGAGAGTTTCTGAGTCCTTTTTCAAGGTCGAAAGCGGAAATGCGGCACATGCCGGCAGACTCGCCGTCGAAATCACCCATTTTCGGATCCGGCGGGCACTCGAAAAGGAGGCCCTCGACGGACGTGATGGTATTCTTGACCTGAGAGATGCTTGCCGCGGGGGCGATCGCCGCGATGAGTTCGGTTTTATCAAATACGACTTTCATTATTAACTCCGTTCCACCGCGCGTGCGGGGGTCTTAAATAAATAC
>JAKSPW010000166.1 GCA_024404435.1 Clostridia bacterium
GAAATGCGAAACATTCTTATCGGGCAAAAATCTCCCGTTGTCCTGCGGCACTCCGCTGTCGGGCGCGACGTTCCCGACGACGAACTCCGTTTTCCTCGCGTCGAGCGCGTCGAGCAGTCTGTCCGCGACTCTCAGATGCGCCATCCACGTTGCCATATCATCACCCCTTCATGAAATACGTTATGTATATTTTATAATAATTCAGTTATGTTGTCAAGGCGGAACGTGCCGACTTGGAAGCCGGAGAAACAGGCTTGTTGCCTCGTGCTCACTTTGCGCACGGCGGGCGTGACGCAGGACGGCTGACGGCAGACATCTGTTTTGTCCGTAGGGGTCGGCGTCCTCGACGACCCGAATGAATTATACAAAATTGTTTTGCTTTTGAATATGCGTTTTTGCTTTTTTTAATTCTTCAACATAGAATTTTTTTGTCCACGAACGGGTCGTCGAGGCGCCGACCCCTACCGCGGAATGATTGCTGACGTTATGCGTTTCAGCCCGTGGACCGCTTTTCTTTGGCACCGTCAGCGCAAAGAAAAGCTCGGCAAAAGAAACGCCATTACAAGGGCTGCTCGCCCTTGACCTCGCCCTCCTTTTTGTAAAAAGGAGGGACGAAAAACTTTCATAAAGGGTTGCAGCTTTACGATTATTCTGAAAACCAAAACTGAAAACTCAACCCCGTCTGTCCGGGACATATTGTAAATCCCCGATTATTATGTTATAATCTACTCAATAAATCTATTGGAGGTCACTATGGACAGAAAATACGCGGAATTCGCAACAGATAAAGCAGTCGAGCTTCTCGGCATCGACAGCCCGACGGGATATACCGACAAGGCGGCGGAATGGGTAAAAAACGAGTTTGAAGCGCTCGGCTTCAAGGCTGAGCTTACAACAAAGGGCGGTGTCGTCGCCGATCTCGGAGGAGTTGACGGCAGCGACGCGCTGATGCTCGCCGCGCACACCGACACTCTCGGCGGCATGGTCGCGGAAATCAAGGGAAACGGCAGGCTGAGGCTCACGAATCTCGGCGGCATGAGAGCCGAAAACGCGGAATGCGAGAACGTGCGCGTATACACGAGGGGCGGCAAGATCATCGAGGGCACGTTCCAGATCTGCAACGCCTCCGTACACGTCAACGACGATTACGCGGGCACGAAGAGAAGCTTCGGCACAGCTGAGGTCGTGCTCGACGAGGACGTGAAGTCGGCGGATGACACGAGAGCGCTCGGCATCGAGGTCGGCGACGTCGTGTGCTTCGACCCGAGGACTCGCGTCACGGAGTCGGGCTACATAAAGAGCCGCTTCCTCGACGACAAGCTCTCCGTCGGAATCCTGCTCGGCTTTGCGAAGTTCATCGCGGACGGGAAGATCACGCTTCCCCGCCGCACCTTTGTCCACGTCACGGTCTACGAGGAGGTCGGACACGGAGGAGCGGCAAGCGTTCCGGCAGGCGTGACCGAGGCGATCAGCGTCGACATGGGCTGTGTGGGCGACGGACTTTCATGCACCGAAAAGGACGTTTCGATCTGCGCCAAGGACTCGGGCGGTCCGTACAGCTACGCCGTGGTCGGCAAGCTGATCGAGGCGGCAAAGGCAGAGAATGCGGATTACGCGGTCGACGTATACCCGCACTACGGCTCCGACGTCGAGGCGACTCTCGGTGCCGGCGTCGACATCCGCCACGGTCTGATCGGCGCGGGCGTCTACGCGAGCCACGGTTATGAAAGAAGCCACGTCGACGGCGTATTCAATACTCTGAAGGTTCTGAAAGGTTATCTGGGAATATGAATTGCGTTGAAATAAAGCCTCTGATCTCCACGGAAAAGAGAACTCTCCCGTTCGGAGAAAAGCTTGAAATATCATATCGCTGTGACGTGCCCGCCAGAGTCGATATCCTGAACTATAACGAGGACGTCATCTACAACCTGCCGTTCACGTTCAAAAACGTGGAGGGCAGCGGAAAGGTCGTCTTCGACACGTCGGAGTTCCCTGCAGGCCCGGGATATTACAGAGTGTTTCTGTGCGATCCCGAAGGGCTCATCGTGTACGAGTCCTTCGAGGTACTGCTCTCGGACGAGAGCGATGCTCCGGATGAGGGAGCGCTGAGTGCAGAGGTTTCCGTCAGAGAAGAAAACGACGTAAAGGTCTGCTCCGTCTCCGTCAGAACGAAGTCCGCAACGGAGCTTCACTACGGCTTTTACTGGTACGGCGGCGGTCACAGACTCGAAAATTACACTCCTCTGTGGGAGGGAGACAGAGCCGGCGACTTTACGGCAGAGCTCCATCCGTCCGTCTTCGTTCCCGACGAAGCCGATTCCATAGAGATCGCGGTCGGTGCGCGCACGAAAAACTCACTGATCATTCCTGCTCCCGACGCCATTCGCCCGCCGAAGGGCGAGCCCGTCTGCCGCTTTGAGGTCTTCACGGACATCCACGCAAACAAGAACCACATCTATGCGTCTCTGCGTCACACGATGAGGCACGATCCGAAAAGCGACGCAATATTCACCTGCGGTGACAACACGAACACCGGCAGTCAGGCAGACTACGATATCCTGCATGAGCTGTTCGACCCGCTCAGGGACAAGCTGCCTCCGCTTTACTTCGGGCTCGGAAACCACGACATTGTCTGCGGTGTCGACTACGACGAGCAGATCAGGCTGTTCTGCGACAATCTGCACGTACCCGCGGCACATTATCACGTCGATCTGTGCGGACAGAGGATCATTCTTCTCGGCTCTGATGTCAAGGACGGCGAAGGAATTCTGAACGACGAACAGCTCGACTGGGCTGAAAAGCTCATGTCCGAGGTCGAGCCGGGAAAGCCGATATTCGTGATCTTACACCAGCCGCTCATCGAGACCGTCTCCGGCTCGCTCGCTTCGATAAACGAGAGAGAGCAGTGCTGGTCGGGAGTCCGGGACGCGGCGGACAGGCTTCACGCGATGTTCGGAAAATATCCGAACACGGTGCTCTTCACGGGGCACTCGCATTGGAAGTTCGACAGCATTTCCCCGATAAAATTCTGCGGAAAGAACGACGCGACCTTCGTCAACTGCGCCTCCGTCGGTGACCTTTGGGGCGACGAATATCATTTCGAGCGCGGCTCGGAGGGATATTTCGTCGAGGTTTATGAGGATCACGTCAGACTGAGAGGAAGAGAATTCGTGCGCGACAAATGGAGCGCCGATTCGCAGTACGTTATCCCGTTATACAGATAAAATAAAAAGCTGCCGAAGATTTCGGCAGTTTTTTTCAATGATCAATGCTCAAAACTCAATGCTCAATGCCTTGCGCTCAGAATTCTCGCGCACTCGTCCTTTATGATCTCTCTCTCCGAGAACGGGACTTTTGCGCCTCTGACGAGCTGATAAGTTTCGTGGCCCTTGCCTGCGAAGAGGACGATGTCCCCCTCCTCCGCCATGTCGACCGCCCGTCTGACGGCTTCCTCGCGGTCAACTATCACCTCGTATGGCTTCGATTTATCGAAATATGTGAGTATTTCGTCGATCACGTCCATCGGCGGCTCGAAATCGGGATTGTCGCTTGAAATTATCGAGTAATCGGCAAATGCAGAAGATGCTTCCGCGAGCTCGCGGCGTCTGACCTGCGTTCTCCCTCCGACAGAGCCGAAAACGCAGATAAGCCTTGCGGGATCGTACTCTCTCAGCACTTTCAGTGCGCTCGTGAGGCTGAGTCCGTTATGCGCGTAGTCGATAATGAACGTTCTGCCGGGTATGCCGTCGACAAGCTCGAAGCGACCGTTCACAGGAGTACGTTCGAGAATTTCGGCAGATGCAGAAACGTCTTTTCCGTAGTATCTGCACACCGCGATGGCGGCAAGTCCGTTGTGCGCGCTGAACG
>JAKSPW010000167.1 GCA_024404435.1 Clostridia bacterium
TCGACTCCGTTCTTGTCCGTTGCGACGAGCTCGACCTTTGTGCCGTCTTCTACCTGCATCTCGACGTTCTTGTAAACGTCTCCGTATGCGTGACGCGCGATGGTGATCGGCTTCGTCCACGTCGGGATGTAAGGAGTGATGCCCTTGACGAGTATCGGTGTGCGGAAGACGGTGCCGTCGAGGATCGCTCTGATCGTGCCGTTGGGAGACTTCCACATCTCTTTGAGATTGTACTCGGGCATTCTCGCTGCGTTGGGAGTGATCGTAGCGCACTTTACGGCAACGCCGTACTTCTTTGTTGCCTCGGCACTGTCGACCGTTACCTTGTCGTCTGTTTCGTTTCTGTGTGGCAGACCGAGATCGTAGTACTCACTTTTCAGATCGACGTAGGGAAGAATGAGGATGTCCTTGATCATTTTCCAGATAATTCTGGTCATTTCGTCGCCGTCCATTTCGACGAGCGGGGTTTTCATCTGAATTTTTGCCATTGTTTACCTAATTCCTTTCTCAGAGCGGCTTTGCATCCTTGTGGTGAAGATCGGTACCGATATAAGCGACTTCCTTGAAATCATCGGGATTGTGTCTGATGATATAGTCGATATAAGACTCAACCATCGTCGCCGTGAATACGTATCCCATGGGATTCATGTGGCTGCCGAGGAAGAAGCTGCGCTTGAACTCTGCGTCGTAATCGGGAGCATATTTCCAAAAGTCGATAACGTAAACGTTCTTGATCATTTCGGAGATCTTGCCGATGCATTCGCTGAGCTTTCCGTAGAGAAGACGTCTTTCTTCGCCGATATCGGTTTCGTTGGGAGTCGACATCAGGAAGAATTTTGCTCTCGGCTGCATTTTTCTGTATTTTGCGATTATCTTGCCGTAGTAACCGATAAAGGTCTTTTTGCAGTTTTCGGGCTCATCGAAGTCGATGTCCGATACGTCGCCGAACTCGATGGCGTTGTCGAGCACGCAGGAAACGTCGTTTACTCCGAGCGCGATGATGTAAGCCTGAGCCTTTTTGTCTTCGCCCCAGAATCCCTTTTCCTCTGCGAAGCTGTCGCAGTAAGCGCGGGCCGTCATGCCGCCCTGAGAGAAGTTATATACCTTCGAATTGCAGTCGCGGGCGATGAACTGACCCCACGAATAATCGAACATGTCGTGGTATCCGGTGCTTCCGTCTTTATATGTGGATTCGAATTCTCCCGAAGAGAGGCTGTCGCCGATGCAGGCGATGCTTCTGAAGATTTTGCAGAAACCGCCGTCTCTCACCGGGTTTTCAAGAGGTTTTTCATTGATGTTCATAATTTTATCTCCTTTGCGTTTTTGTGATGTAATTCAGTACCTATATACTGGACTTCGGCGAAGTCCGCGGGGTTCTGTCTGATAATAAAGTCGACGTATGACGCCATATACTTTGCAGTCAGCACGTAGCCGGACGGCGTCATATGGTAGCCGAGGAAATATTTTTTCTTGAACTCGGCGTCGTAATCGGGGGCGTATTTATAAAGGTCGATAACGTAAGTATTTTCAAAGGCATCTGCAATGTCTTTTATGATCTTCCGTCTTTCTTCCGCGAACGGGCGGTAGTCTTTCGGCAGATCAGGTTCGTTTGGTGACATGACGAGGAAGAATTTAGCTCTCGGCGAAATCTTTTTGTATCTGCCGATGATCTGAGCGTAGTAACCCGCAAACGTCTTTTTGTTATTTTCCGGATCACTGAGGTCAACGTCGTCGATGCTTCCCGCGGGGACAGTCCCGTTCAGAACTTTGGTGACGTCGTTGACACCGAGGGCGATGAAGTAGCACTGAGCGGCAAGGGACTTATCCCAGTATCCGCGGCTTTCGGCAAAAGTCTCACAGTACTCGCTTACCGTCATGGCGTCCATTGAGAAGTTGATCACTTCCGAACCGCACATACGTCCGAGGTAAGCACCCCACGCGTATTCGTACATGTCGTGGTACAAAAGGTTGCCGTTTTCGTCGGTCGACTCGAATTCTCCGGATGAAAGACTGTCGCCTATAAAAGCCATCTTTCTGAATATCCTGCAGAATCCGCCGTCCGGAACGAGTCTGTCAAGCGGTTTTTCACCGTCTTTTACGTAAAATTCTCTGATGTTCATTTGTTCCTTCTCGTGTAGTCGAGGAGTCCGCCCGCAAAGAGGATCTCCTTCTGTCTGTCGGAAACGTCGAGAATGACCGTGATCTCGTCGCTTGAAGTCTTTACCGTGATTTCGTTTCCTTCCGAAATCTGCTTTCCGAGACCGTCGAGGATCACCGTATCGCCTTCGGCGAGTTTGTCGTAATCGGATTCATCCTTGAAAGTGAGGGGAAGGATTCCGGCGTTTATAAGGTTAGCCTTGTGTATTCTTGCGAACGACTTTGTTATAACGGCTTTAACGCCGAGGTAAAGCGGTGCAAGTGCGGCGTGCTCGCGTGACGAGCCCTGACCGTAGTTGGCTCCGCCGACGATCACGCTTTCACCGAGAGACTTTGCTCTTGCCGGGAAGTCGGGGTCGCACACCGTGAAGCAGTGCTTCGATATCTCGGGGACGTTGCTTCTGAGCGGAAGAATCTTCGCGCCCGCGGGCATGATATGGTCTGTCGTTATGTTGTCACCGACCTTGAGAGAGCATTTGCATTCGATCCTGTCGGCGAGAGGCGAGGTTTCGGGGTACGGTTTGATGTTCGGACCTCTGAGGATGTCAACGGAGTCCGCATTTTCTTCGCTTGAGGGAAGAGCCACCATGTTGTCGTTGATCTCAAAGACCTCGGGAAGCTTGAACTCGGGCATTTCGCCGAGCTCTCTCGGATCTGCGAGATATCCGACGAGTGCGGAATAAGCCGCGACCTCGGGTGAGACGAGATAGATCTGTGCGTCTTTCGTGCCGCTTCTGCCTTCAAAGTTTCTGTTGAAGGTACGAAGTGATATTCCGGCGGAATTCGGTGACTGTCCCATGCCGATGCACGGTCCGCAGGCGGATTCGAGAATCCTCGCGCCGCTGTCGATCATCTTTGCGAGCGCACCGTTCTTAGAGATCATGTTCAGTACCTGCTTAGATCCGGGAGCGATGGCAAGAGAAACGTCGGGATGAACGGTCTTGCCTTCGAGAATGTACGCGACCTTCAGCATATCGAGCAGAGAAGAGTTCGTGCACGAGCCGATGCAGACCTGATCTATCTTTATCTTTCCGATCTCGGAAAGAGTCTTTACGTTGTCGGGAGAATGAGGGCAGGCTGCCATCGGAACGAGCTTTGAAAGGTCGATCTCGATCGTTTTGTCGTAGACCGCATCGTCGTCCGCTTTCAGCTCAACCCAGTCTTTCTCGCGCTTCTGAGCCTTCATGAAGGCGTAAGTTGCCTCGTCTGACGGGAAGATCGAAGTCGTTGCGCCGAGTTCTGCACCCATGTTTGTGATGGTCGCTCTTTCGGGAACAGACAGAGTCTTCACACCGTCGCCGGAATACTCAATTATCTTGCCGACACCGCCCTTGACCGAGAGGATGCGAAGCACTTCGAGGATGACGTCCTTTGCCGCAACCCACGGGGAGAGCTTACCGGTAAGCTTCACGTTTACTATCTCGGGATAAGTGATGTAGTACGCGCCGCCGCCCATCGCGACTGCAACGTCGAGACCGCCGGCACCGATGGCGATCATGCCGATACCTCCGCAGGTCGGTGTATGGCTGTCGGAACCGATAAGTGTTTTGCCGGGAATACCGAATCTTTCAAGATGCACCTGATGGCAGATGCCGTTTCCGGGACGGCTGAAATAAATACCGTGTTTTTTTGCAACAGAGCCGATGAAACGGTGATCGTCGGCATTTTC